>JBLHPB010000012.1:0-40361 GCA_047624025.1 Zhongshania sp. | reverse complement strand
GCCGAGGGCGTTAAATTGCTGGGCGTAGCGGTGATGAAAGCCGAGGTGTTTTTGGCCCGAGATATTGAACTTATGCTAACTGGGCTTGGCGGTGATCGGGGCAATTGGCGGCTAGAACATCGATTTCACGGTGGTGGCTATGCACGAATGTCGACCGAAATCATGAGCTGCTTACTGGCCTTTGAGGCTGAGCACAATATTTTACTAGATCCAGTTTACACCGCGAAAATGCTCTTCGCGGTGAATGAGATGCTGGCCAATAATGAATTTGTGGCAGGTAGTCGGTTATTGTTGGTTCATACTGGCGGCGTGCAGGGTCGTCGTGGTTTTACAGAGCTTATTCGTCCCAGTGGTCCGGCACAATAAAGCAGCGTTGTTGCTGGGCGTTGATGAGCATAACCGGCCGGTGGGCAATGTTACTTAACTGCTCGTAGTTGATGACTTGAGCATACTCATAGCGGCTTTCAAGCCACTGGGGTTTTTCAATATGGCGCCATTGCTTGATGGAGTTTTCATCTGCGCAAAATTGACTAAGATTCTGCCAGTGGCCGCGCTGGTGACCGGGATTTAATTGCCCAGCGATGGCGGCATGCTGTTGTTGGTGAAATAAGATGCCGCTGATTTGAATTTTTTGATCGAAGACCTCAATTCCCAGCTCTTTTAGTGTTTGTCTGCCTGCCTCGGTATGGGCCAGCGGGAGTTGGTGTTGGCTGAGTCTAGCCAGCTTGCGATCAAGTCGGTCGGCGCGATTTGGGCCAAACCAGTCTTTTAAGCTTGGTGTTTGATGATTCTTGCTGAGGCTAAGAAAAAATTTAACGGCCAGTTCCAAGTGGATATTATGTCCTGACTCGGTGCAATGGTAGATCACGTCGAATTCACCCAAGGTCTTACCCTGGCTACGTACGGCAATATTGTGGCCGAGTAGCTCAGTAGCGGGATCACTTAGTAAAAAGAAGTGCCATAGACTTTCAAATACCAAGCCCAGACGCCTGCTGTGGCATTGTTTCTGCATATAATGGCGCAGCGGGCTATCGTCCTCGTCTAATCTTGCCAGCCAATCCTGACGTTGTGGGGTGAGGTTAAAGTCTGCAGTGTTTAAACTACCCTGTGGGCCCTCAAGACTATTGACCAATGGCGGGCTAAAGCAGCTCCAAGCCAATGCGCGAACCAGTGCTGAGTGGTAGTGAAAAGGGGCTTCGATACTGATAGGTGGTGTCTCCTGTTGGTGAAGAGGCGAGCTTTAGCAGTTAGGCGCCGCTGCGTTTTACTTGCGAATAGACACCTTTGTGTCTCAAACTAAACGATTAATGGCGATCGGCTTCTGTATAATAAGCGCCCCAGCAATGGCAGTAGGTATTATGGAACAATTTCGCAATATAGGTGTGATCGGTCGTGAAGGCAACGGTGTCGCAGAAACCCTACGCCGCCTGATCGACTTTCTGCAATTGCGTGCCCTCAGTGTGGTGTTAGATGAGGCGGTGTCAGTATTATTGCCGGGCCACGATTTACAAGTTAGCTCAAGGCGTATGATCGGCGAAGTTTGCGATTTAATTATTGTGGTGGGTGGTGATGGTAGCTTATTGGGTGCGGCGCGAACGCTGGCTCGCCACAATGCCCCGGTGCTGGGGGTGAACCGTGGTAGGTTGGGGTTCTTAACGGATATTTCTCCCGACGAAATCGAAACCCAGGTTGGTGCGGTCTTGGATGGCCATTACCGTCTTGAAAAGCGTTTTTTGCTCGATGTTGAAGTTTTGCGCAACGGCGAACCGGTTGGTCGTGGCGATGCCCTCAATGATGTGGTCCTCAACTCTGGTACCTCGGGTCATATGATGGAGTTTGAATTGTTTGTTGATGGCGAATTTGTCTACCGGCAGCGCTCGGACGGTTTGATTATTGCCACGCCTACTGGATCAACCGCGTATTCCTTGTCTGCAGGGGGGCCTATTATGCACCCCCGTCTCGATGCCATTGTTATTGTGCCGATGTTCCCCCATACCCTGAGTAGCCGTCCGATTGTGATCGATGGTAAAAGTGAAATACGTATGGTGGTGGGTCGTAATAATATTGTTCAACCACCAGTGACATGTGATGGCCAGCTGCGAATTACCACCGAGCCAGGTGATCATGTCTTGGTGCGTAAAAAGCCCCATAAGATGCATTTGGTACATCCTTTGGATCACAGTTTTTATGCCAGTTGCCGCGATAAATTAGGTTGGGGTGGACAGATTGGCAAAGAGGAAGAGGATGTCTGAAGTTATTAGTTTACGCCTGCCTTTAAGTGAGGATCTGGCGGTTTTTTCTGCTCTGCTATGGCAGCACGCGTTACCCCATCGAATTGTTGAAGATCGCGGTATGCAGGTGCTCTGGGTGGGTTCGGAACACCATGCCAATGAAGTCAAACAGCTCTACGCGCAGCTGCAATCGGGTGAGCTAAGCTTGCCTGAGAAATCAGCGCTGATAAAGCCCTATCGCGAAAGCAGCACCGCCAAGACCTTATCTAGCGTGCCGGTTGTTTTAACATTGTTGTTATTAAGCCTTGCGGGCAGCGTACTGCCTTATTTGGACCGTCAATTTGAAATCCTGCCTTATTTGAGCTTTTACCAGTTAAGTGTCGTCGCAGGTGAGTTGGATGGCCAATGGCCAGTTGGCCAATTATGGCGTTTGATTACCCCCGCGTTTTTACATTTTGGTTTGATGCATATTGTATTCAACAGTCTGTGGCTATGGGAACTCGGTGGTATGATCGAGCGCCGTCAGGGTTCGGTCCGGGTGCTGGGTTTATTTTTGCTTATGGCCGCAGGCTCCAATATCGCCCAAGCGATCAGTAGTGTGTCGCTGTTTGGTGGCATGTCCGGCGTTATCTACGGTTTACTGGGTTATATCGTGATATGGAATCGTCTTCGGCCCGGCCAACAATTCCCCTTGGTAAAAGGTGTCGCCGTGGTCATGGTGGTGTGGCTGTTGGTTTGTATTGCTGGATTTACCGAGTTATTAGGGGTTGGCGCAGTGGCCAATACAGCCCACGTTAGCGGCTTGTTTTTAGGGTGTGGGCTGGGCTTGGCGGCGGCGCTATTGGATCGTAAGCCGTTAGCTCAATAGCGGCTGTTATAATGCCGCGCCGTCCCAAATCTATCTATAGTATCGAGAGTTTTTATGGATTATGAGCAGTTGATAGACAATATTACCCCGACAATTTACGAGGGTTTGAAGCGCGCCGTTGAGATTGGCAAATGGCCAGATGGCCGGGTATTGACGGCCGAGCAGCGCGAGCATTGCATGGCTGGGATTATTGCCTATGATTTAAAGCTGCGCGCCGAACATCAGCGGGTCGGCTATATTGACCGTGGCAGTAAGGCTGAAGGTGAGGTCTGCGGCGATGATCACAGCCATGATGAGCAAGATAAAGATCAAATTTTAAAGTGGGCGGAATAGTCATGGCGGCGCTTTTGGCTAAAGGCCCAGTGTTAAAGATGAAGGCTCGTCTGGAGGGCAATTCTGCGATTTATAGCTTGCCTATTGGCGAGCAATTGCAGGACATGAATAGTCTGATTGGCAAAGTTTTACGGCTGGATTTTCAGCAGCAAATCAACTGTGTGCACTGTGGCCGGCTGACCAAAAAAAGTTTTAATCAAGGTTTTTGCTATCCCTGTTTTCAGCGCTTGGCCCAGTGCGATTTATGCATCATGAGCCCAGAGAGATGCCATTACGATGCCGGCACCTGCAGGGAGCCGGAGTGGGGTGAAAGCCATTGCATGGTTGACCATTTTGTTTATTTGGCCAACTCGTCCGGTCTCAAAGTGGGCATTACCCGTGGCACCCAGTTGCCAACCCGCTGGATAGATCAAGGCGCGGTTGAAGGTGTGCCTATTTTCAGGGTCAGCACCCGTTATCAATCGGGGTTGGTGGAAACTATTTACAAATCTCATGTCGCGGATAAAACCAGTTGGCAAGCCATGCTCAAAGGCGAGCCGGATCATGTTGATTTACTGGCCCGTCGCGACGAATTGATGGCGGTATGCGGTGAGCAAATTGCGGAATTGCAGCAGCGCTTTGGACTGCAGGCGATTCAGCCAATCATCGATATTGCACCCCAGAAAATAGACTTCCCAGTCAGTCAATATCCACTCAAGGTCAAGTCCTTTAATTTGGATAAAGTCCCCTTGGTTGAAGGGGTATTATTAGGTATAAAAGGCCAGTATCTTATCTTTGATAGCGGTGTGATTAATATTCGCAAATACGCCGGTTATCACATTGAATTAAGCAGTGAGTCCTAGCGCTCAGGAGTTGTTTTATGCGCGACGCGCAGCCCAGTACTATTTATTTAAGTGATTATCAGGTTCCTGATTTTTTAATCGACAGCACCGAACTCAGTTTTGATCTGGGTGAGGACTGCAGTCTGGTGACTTCACGGCTGAACATTCGTCGCAATCCGGCGGCTTTGGATCAGTCCGCTGCGCTGGCCTTGCATGGCACGGAATTAGAACTGATTTCTCTAGCTATTGATGATCGCGAGTTGAGTGCCAGTGAGTGGTCGCAAAGCGGCGAGCAGCTTAGCATTGCCACGGTGGCTGATAGTTTCCAGCTGCAATGTGAGACCCGGCTTCGTCCCCAGGACAATACCTCACTGGAAGGCCTGTATAAATCCAGCGGCATGTTTTGCACCCAGTGCGAGGCTGAAGGCTTTCGCAAAATTACCTATTACCTCGACCGCCCAGATGTGATGTCGGTGTTTACCGTAGACATTATAGCCGATCAGGATCGCTACCCGATGCTGCTATCTAACGGCAATTTAGTGTCTAGTGAGTTGCTGGCAGACGGTCGCCACAAAACGGTTTGGCAAGATCCTTTTCCAAAGCCGGCTTATCTTTTCGCCTTGGTGGCGGGAAAGCTGGCTTGCGTCAGTGATCAATTTCGCACCATGAATGGCCGAGATGTGGCATTAAAAATCTATGTCGAAAGCAAAGACTTGGATAAATGTGACCACGCCATGCAGTCGCTGAAAAACGCTATGCGTTGGGATGAAGACGTTTATGGGCGTGAATATGATCTTGATATTTTTAATGTCGTGGCAGTAGACGACTTTAATATGGGGGCTATGGAAAATAAAAGTCTCAATATCTTTAATACTTCTTGTGTACTGGCGAAGCCGGAAACTACCACTGACGCTGGCTTTCAGCGGGTGGAAGGGGTTGTCGCTCACGAGTATTTCCACAACTGGTCGGGTAACCGGGTCACCTGTCGTGACTGGTTTCAGCTCAGCCTGAAAGAAGGCTTTACGGTTTTTCGCGACGAAGCTTTTTCTGCTGATATGGGCTCGCCGACGGTTAAGCGGGTAGAAGATGTCACCCTGCTTCGCACGGCTCAATTTGCCGAAGATGCTGGGCCGATGGCCCATCCTATCCGGCCGGATTCATTTATCGAAATCTCTAATTTCTACACCGTCACTATTTATGAAAAAGGCGCGGAAGTGGTGCGCATGATCCACACTCTGCTTGGCGCTGAGCTGTTTCGTAAGGGCAGTGATCTTTACTTTGAGCGCCACGATGGTCAAGCGGTGACCTGTGAAGATTTTGTGTTGGCGATGGAAGCGGCCAGCGGTATTGACCTGACGCAATTTCGCAATTGGTATTCTCAGGCCGGTACACCGCAACTGCAGGTCAGTGGCGATTACAATGCCGAGGCGCAGACGTATTCCTTAACAGTGAAGCAAAGTTGCCCGGCAACCCCGGGACAGGCGGTGAAAGCCCCTTACCATATTCCATTTGCTGTTGCCCTGATCGGAGAGGCGGGCCAATTACCTCTGCAATTGGCGGATGGCCCGGCCAATATCGAGTCTGCGGATAATACCGAGCTGGTATTAAGCGTCAACAAAGCAGAGCAATGCTTTGTGTTTACCGGCGTCAAAGAGCAGCCGGTACCCAGCTTGCTACGTGGCTTTTCGGCCCCGGTGAAACTGGATTTTGCTTATAGTCGCGACCAGCTCTTACGTTTAATGAGCAGTGATAGCGATGGTTTCTGCCGCTGGGATGCCAGTCAACAATTGGGCTTGGCGGAAATTAAAACCGCTATTGCGGCACTGGCGCAGGGTCAGCAGCCAAGCCCCGCGCTATCCTATATTGCCGCTTGCCGCGAATTACTCAGCGATACCGCTTTGGATGGCGCTATGGTGGCAATGATGTTGCAGTTGCCCTCAGAAGCTTATTTAGCAGAAATTTTTCATCCAGTGGATGTTCATGCCCTACACCGCGCTCGTGAAAGTCTGCGAGCGGCACTTGCGCGGGCGCTAGAGCCAGAGTTGTGGGCCTGTTATCAGCGCTGTCAGAGCGATCAGCCGTATCAGGCAAATGCCGAGCAAATTGCCCAGCGCAGCCTGAAAAATACCGTGCTGGCCTATTTAATGCTGGGTGAAACTGACGCGGCTGTGGTGGCGGCAAGAACCCAATTTGAAGTCAGTAGCAATATGACCGATCAGTTGGCTGCACTGGTCGTGCTAGTGAATAGTAGCGCGGCGTATAAAGATGAGGCGCTGCAACGTTTCTACCAACAATGGCAGCATGAACCGTTGGTCATTAATCAGTGGTTTCAGGTGCAATCGGTTTGTCGCTTACCCGGTACGTTGGAGAAAGTGCAGGACTTGATGTCTCATCCAGCCTTTAATATTAGCAACCCCAATAAGGTGCGGGCTTTGATTGGCGCATTCTGCGGCCACAATAGTCTGAACTTCCATTGTGAAGATGGTGCCGGTTATCGCTTTTTGGCAGATCAGGTGCTGGTGTTAAATCGCAGCAACCCTCAAATTGCCTCTCGACTGCTGGTGCCTTTGACCAAGTGGCGCAAGTATTTACCCGCCGCTCAAAAGCTAATGTGCAGGGAGTTGGAACGAATTCTGGCAGAGCCGGAGTTGTCCAGTGATGTCTATGAGGTGGTGTCCAAAAGTTTGCAGGATTATGAGAAAGCATAAGTAATGGTTTTGTTATAACCATAGATGCTTATGTTATAAGTGTATGATTTTAAACATTTTATTTTTGTTTTTGAGGGTTTGTGGTAAAGTTGCCGCCCTGTTGAACTGTAAACACTGAAAATCATGGATCTTGACCTAAAGACATTAAACGCTCAGCTTCGCGATAAATCCGCCCAAGACATTATTCGTTGGGCGGTATCCCTGAGCGAGCCCGTCATGGCTTCAACCAGCTTTTCGCCTAATGCGGCGGTCATGTTGAAGCTGGTGACGGATGTCGCTCCGGAAATGCCGGTGGTGTGGGCTGACAGTGGCTATAATGTGCCCGATGCCTATCGTGTGGCTGAGCAGCTGATTAAATTGCTCAAACCCAATCTTAAATTATATGTGCCGCGTACCACGGCTGAGCACCGCAATGCCATTATGGGTGGGATTCCCCATCCGGATGACAATGCGGACTTGCATCGTGAATTTACCCGTCAGGTAAAATTGGAGCCTTTTGATCGCGCTTTCGCAGAGCTGGCGCCTAAGATTTGGATAAGCGGCATTCGCAAGGAAGAAACCGCTTTTCGTCAGAACCTGGATATTCTGTCTTGGGATGGCCGCGGTATTTTAAAAGTGGCACCGGTGTTTTACTGGACTGAAGCCGATGTTCAGACCTTTATGGCCGAGCATAAGCTGCCCACATGCAAACACTATTTTGATCCTACCAAAGTCGCGGAAAATCGCGAGTGTGGTTTACATACTTCGGCCTGATGCAAGATTGGCCACTTTATAGCGCGCCGCATTTTCGATATCCTGCGCGCTTTCTCATTTGGTAACCTTGTCATGTACTCTCTGATACGACGCCTGTTATTTTGCCTGCCAACGGAAATGTCCCACCACCTGTCGCTGGCTGCTGTTTCCTGCTTGGAGAAGTGCGGGCTAAGCCGCTTGCTTGTCACTAGTGTGAAAGAAAATCCCCGTACGGTGATGGGAATCGAATTTCCTAATCCGGTGGGTCTAGCCGCTGGTTTGGATAAAGACGCCAAGCACATTAACGGTCTGGCGGCCTTAGGCTTTGGCTTTATTGAAGTCGGCACGGTAACACCCGTGGCGCAGCCTGGTAATCCACAGCCGCGTCTATTTCGGCTGCCCGAGGCTGAGGCGATTATCAATCGTATGGGCTTTAATAATCTGGGTGTTGAGCATTTGCTGGAGCAAGTTCGGGCAAGTGGTTTCAAGGGTGTACTCGGCATCAATATTGGCAAAAATAAAGACACTCCGGCAGACAAGGCAGTCGATGACTATTTATTGTGTCTGCGGGCGGTGTACCCATATGCCAGTTATGTCACGGTGAATTTATCCTCTCCCAATACGCCGGGTTTGCGGGATTTACAGTTTGGCCAGCCGCTGATTGACTTGCTGGCAGCGCTAAAGTCAGCTCAGTCTAGGCTGACAGAGCAACATGGTAAATATGTGCCCATGGCGGTCAAAATTGCCCCGGACATGGCTGAGGAAGATATTCGCACAGTAGCGGAAGTGTTTGTAGAGCAGGGCATGGATGGCGTGATTGCCACCAATACCACGATTGCTCGCGATGCCGTCAAAGGCTTGCCCCACGGCGATGAAGCCGGTGGCTTAAGCGGTGCGCCGGTACGAGACAGTTCAACACAGGTGATTAAAATACTCGCCGACGCACTCCGGGGGCGACTGCCAATTATTGGGGTGGGCGGTATTACTGACGGTACGGCGGCGGCTGAAAAAATCGCGGCGGGGGCTTCGTTGGTACAATTGTATACAGGATTTATTTATCGCGGACCGGCCTTAATTGCCGAAGCGGCCAGTGCCATTGCCAGCCAAGAGAGCATTAAATGACTTTGGATAGTGGCTTGGTAGAGGCCTTCAGTGTTTCTTTGGCAACATTTTTTGCCACCATTGGCCCTATTGATGTGGCAGCCATGTTTGCCGCGCTGACCGGTGGAATGTCAGCTAAGGAGCGTCGCCGTACTGCTGTACGTGGCATCCTGATTGCTGGGGCTATATTACTGGCCTTCGCACTTTTAGGTGAGATGGTGCTCAATGCTCTGGGTATTTCCCTCGCCGCTTTACGCGCAGCGGGTGGTGTGCTGTTGCTGTTGATCGGCATCGACCTAGTGACTGTTAAGGGCAGTGGCGCTACAACGACCACCAGTGATGAGGATCGGGAAGCTGAAGAGAAGTCTGATATTGCCGTATTTCCCTTGGCTACCCCGCTTTTGGCCGGCCCTGGTGCGATTGGTGCGGTGATTCTATTAATGGCTCATGCTGAAGGTAATATCCTTGAGCAGGGCGCAGTTATTTTAAGTCTTGGTCTGGTTTTGGCGATGAGTTTGCTTGCTTTATTAGCCGCCAGTCGCCTGCAGAATTGGCTGGGGGTGACCGGTATGCATATGGTCAGCCGAGTGTTTGGCGTTTTATTGTGCGCTCTGGCCATGCAGTTCTTGTTTGATGGCATTGCCCAGAGCGGCTTGCTGGCCGGACTTGGCAATGCCGGCGCGACCAGTTAAGTATTTTAGCGTTGAAATGGCTGGCCAATAGCCACTGTTTCGGGGCCATCAAAGTGCATTTTAGCCCGGCGGATGGCAATACTAAATAAGGGTTTTTTAGGCAGTCCCAAATTACGCAGTACTAGGGCGAGGGGGTGACTCCTACCAATTTGAGGCACATTGACCTTGCGGGAGAACGTCAGCCCTTCGCCCTCGGTAATACCAATGGTCTTCCAAGCTTGGCCATTGCGGATCGCCACCGACGGTGCGGCCTGGGGTTTAGCTTGGGCCTTGCCACCGGCGTTGGCGCTAATGGCGAACACCAGTTCGCCGTCATCGCAAAATTCAGCGCTGGCGGTGTCGTCTTTAAATTGAATATCGACTTCGGTCACCCATTTGGGAAAGCCCCAAATAAATCGACCGGCGTGGGTGGTAAAGCCCTGATTAACCGGCATTCGGTATACATAGTTGGCAAGCTGGCCACGCATCATGCGCCACATGGCTCCGATGACGGGAAGTGGTCTAGACTCGCCGGGGGTGGTTACCGGGAAGACAATAGCGGCTTCGTTGTAATCCCCTAAGTCATTTTGCTGGTAATCGACGCCGAGTAATTGCATCAAGGCTTTGCCGGGAAACAGTTCTACGACCTTAAAGCCGCTGTTGGCAATGAGTGCCTGGGCTTTTTTACTGTCTACTAGGAACACATTCATCAACATGGCTGCGGCCTTGACGGTGACCGGCAAGCTGACATCTTGACCATTGATAATATACTGCCCGGGAGCAGAGCTGCTACACAGCTGATCGGTGATTTCTGCCCCGTTTGGACCTGGTACGCCCTGTTCCTGACACAGTATGCCGGTATCCTGCATGGTGATATCTTCCTGTTAGGGTGTTGGCTCGTGAATATTGCTAATGATAGTGTAACCTAGTGTCTATTGTTCTTGAATTACAATGGCGTAAGGCTGAATCACTAGCAAAGTCCATTTAATAGACGAGTTTTGCAATTAACAGGAAGTAATTGAAATGGTGAATAAATTGGCGAACAGTATAAAGCGCAATGTGCTGGACGCGGCCGCGAAAAGTCGAGGTTTGAGCGCGGCGGATACTGCCGGGCGGCGTATTAGTCTCGCCGAGTTTGGCGTTCGTGGGTCGTGGCGAGTAATGCAGACAGCAGTGGCTGTGTACCCCCGTGCGCTCAAATGCCTGATTCAACGACGACGCCCCAGTCCTAAAGAGTTGCGCGAATTGTTTGAGGCTTTGGGAGCCACCTATATTAAGTTTGGACAGTTCATTGCCAGCTCACCTTCAATCTTCCCCAAGGCCTACGTGGACGAGTTTCAGCTTTGTCTGGATCAAACCCCTTCGCTACCTTTTGCCAAAATTCGCCAAATCATTGAACAGGATTTAGGGCGGCCATTATCTGAGGTCTATGCCAGCATTGATGAGCAAGCCTTGGCATCGGCCTCTATCGCTCAGGTGCATGCTGCGCGACTGCTCAGTGGCGAAGATGTGGTGGTTAAGGTCCAAAAACCTGGGGTGCAGGCCATATTGACCACCGATATGAATGCGGTTTACCTGCTTATTCGCTTATTTGAGCTCATCTTACCTAATACGGATAAAGATGCCGTGGCGGGTTTGGTTGAAGAAATGTATCAGTCCATGATTGACGAGTGCGACTTCTATAAAGAAGCCAAAAATTTGGATGAGTTTCGCGCCTTCTTGCAAAGCAGCGGCAATGATCAGGTTCTGGCACCAAAGCCATATCCCGCAGCCTCAGGGGTGAGAGTGCTGACCATGGAGCGGTTCTATGGTAGCACCCTGACCAATAAAACCGCCCTCAGTGAGGGCGATTTTGATCCTGCCAACAGTTTATTTAATGCTTTGAATACCTGGTTTGCCAGTCTCACCCAGTGCCCATTTTTTCACGCTGATTTGCACAGTGGCAATTTGCTACTGCTTGCCGATGGCAAAGTAGGGTTTATTGACTTTGGCATGGTTGGCCGCATTCAGCCTGAGGCTTGGCAGGCGATATTTAGTTTGTTCATGGCTATTAGCGAGCAAAATTATAATTTAATGGCGCAATCCATGATCAGTGTAGGTATTACCCGCGACGCGGTCGATGTCGATGCCTTGGCTGAGGATATACGCCGTGTATTTGAAGGTTTGAATGCCCTAGATCCCTCGCAAGTACTTGAGAACCGCCAGGGTGACGGCATTAATGCGCTGCTCAGTGAGTTGGGCGAAATTGCCCGTAATTACGGTATCCGCTTTCCCCGCGCCTTCACTATGTTACTGAAACAGTTTTTGTATTTTGATCGTTATATGGAGCTTTTAGCGCCAGGTGCAGATATTTTTCAGGATGATCGAGTGGATTTCTTTCTCTCTTAAAGCTTGCTAAGCATATTGTTTAAGTAGGCGAGCTAACATAGACGGCATGCTTCGCTGGGTATTATTTCCCCAGCTGGCGAAAATATAAACTAAGCTGTTATGCAAGGTTATTGTAGGTAGATGACACTATTCTATTGAATGTGTCCTTGCGAGTAGAGTTAAATAAGTAAAGGTTAGGCATATAGCGACTAAAGTCTGATTTTTGGTGGTGGCTCAAGCTAAATTACTGATAAAGAGGCGAGTAGATCAAAATACAATCTAGGTGGCAGAATGACTGCACAATATAAGATATTAGATCGTATGCCTTTCGGTCGTAAGCTGGCATTGGCGATGATTATTTGCAGTTTAAGCCTTGGTGTACTGGTATTTGGTTTGAGTGCCTTTTGAGGTGGAAAAATGCATAAACAAAGGCGTATTCAACAGTATGAGGTGATGGCAGTATTATTGAGTCAGCTCTTGAACGATAAAAACAATGCTGAGATGCTTTTAACTTTGGATGCCTTTGGTTTGGATCGGGATTTTAAGGAGGTCTGTGTGTACGCTCCAGCTAGTGCAAATTTCCCCTTGTTGTCGTGTTCCTCGGTTGCTGACAAGGCGAGTTGTGATCAGGACTATAAAGTTGCCAAAAATGCCGAATCAAGACTCTACGCATTCAGCATTGCGACTAATACTGAGTCCTTTGATGTGGTGTTTTATTTCGATAATCGCTATGCCAGTGATTATTTGCAGTCAATCTGCTGGATTTTCTTAAGTTTGTTAGTGTGTGGCATTGTGGCGGCGCTGTTGTTTTCATCTTGGGCTGCCCGGCTCTTGCTGGCTCCGGTGAAAATTTTGTTGGCAGTGATGCAGGAAGTGCAAAGTAACGGCGATTATCGGCTGAGATCAGAGAGTCCCGCCGATGATAAGCTTGCCATTCTCAGTAAAAATTTCAACGCGATGATCGTCGATACCGACGTGCGCAATCAACAAGTTATCAATGCTCGACATGAGCTGGAGTTGCGTGTTTGCGAAGTCGATGTTAGTAATCGCGAATTAAGTGCTACTTTAGCGAATTTGAAACAGACTCAGCAGCCCTTCATCAATATTGGAAAAATGGCTTCACTGGGGACCATTGGTGGCGGGCGTGGCTCATGAGATCAATACCCCCACCGGTGTCGGCGTCACCGCTGCCTTTACACTTCAAGCCAATACCAATACCGTCCAAGAGTGCTATCGCAAGAGAGAGTAAACCCAAGCGGCATTGCAGGAATATTGGCAGAAGGCGATTAGTTCCAGTGAAATGATTCTGAGTAATATGCAACGGGCTGCTGAATTGATAAGAAGCTTTAAACAAGTAGCCGTCGACCAAAGTGGTAGCGAGATTCAAAAATTTGATTTAAAAGATTATTTACGGCATGTATTACTCAGTTTACGGCCCCAGTTGGATAAAGTTGGGCTAGGATGTCGAGTAGATTGTGATGAAGGTTTGACACTATATTCCTATCCGGGTGCTATTTCTCAGGTAGTGATAAATTTAGTGATGAACGCGATTATTCATGCCTATGAAGGCTGAGACTCTGGCGCAATGGTCTTAGTGGTCGAAAGATCATCAGGTGATAATATTAGTATGGTGTTTTCAGATGATGGCTGTGGGATTGGTGGAGGAAATCTCAGCCGGGTGTTTGATCCTTTTTTCGCCACCAAATTTGGCAGTGGCAGTGGCAGTAGTGGTTTGGGTTTGCATATTGTATTCAACTTGTTCACGCAGCATTTATGCGGAGAAATTAAAGTAGATAGTATTGAGGGGCAGGGCAGCATATTTAGCCTGCTAACTCCCTCTGATATCAGTAAGGTGAGGCGTTATGGATCTATTTAAACTTGGTCAAGGAAATGACTGCTTACAGCTGGCCGCAGAAACTGAAGTTGCTGCGGGCAATGGTCTAGAGCCCTGGAAGTTGTTGATTGTCGATGACGAGCCAGTGGTGCACTCCGTCACCAAATTAGCTCTTGACGGCTTTGAGTTGGCAGGGCGCACCCTTGAGTTTATCAGTGCCCATTCCGCCGCAGAGGCTAGGGTGATTTTGGGTGAGCACGATGATATCGCTTTAATTCTGCTTGATGTGGTCATGGAGACTGATCATGCCGGACTGGATTTGGCGCACTATATACGTCAAGAGCTGAAAAATAAATTTGTCAGAATTATATTGCGCACTGGTCAGCCCGGACAAGCACCTGAGCTAGAAGTGATTACTCAATACGATATTAATGACTATAAAGAAAAGACAGAATTAACCCGTCAGAAACTGTTATCAACGGTCTACACCAGTTTGTGCTCCTATCGTGATTTACAAGCTCTAGAGAATAACCGTTTGGGCTTGCTCAGTGTCATAGAAGCCTCGGCAGATATTTTTGAACGGCGCGAGATCAGCCATTTTGCCGAGGGTGTTCTGCAGCAGCTCACAGCATTACTCTATCTCAATAAAGACGCATTGTTGATACAGCAGAAAACCTGTGGGATGGTAGCCGGCACAGATGAGGACCATTTAAAAGTGATTGCCGGAGCGGGGTGCTTTAAATCTCATATTGGGACTGAGGGGCTTAATCAATTCGAGCCCCTGATTATCGAGCGACTTAAAAAAGCTATTACCACTAAAAGCAATAATTACGGTGAAAATTATTGGGTTAGCTACTATGTGACTAAGTCTGGTACAGAGCAGTTATTATATGTGTCAGCTAAAGATGTTTTCTCAATACCGGATATTTCAATGATTGAGTTGTTTGTGAAGAATGTCGCGATAGCGCATGAAACAGTCGCATTAATGGAGTCACGCAAACATGACTGAATCTCAAGGTAAAGTAATGCCAGGGGGGAACTCAGACAACGACCAGTTAATTTTGGCCAGTGAGCAAGCCACGATACTGCCCCAAGATTCAACATTGGCAAAGACCTCTTGGAAAGTTCTGATAGTAGATGATGAAGAGGAAATCCATGTTGTTACCCGTTTAGCACTGCATGATTTCAGTTTTGGAGGCCGGCATTTAGAGTTTGTCAGCGCGTATTCCGGCGAGCAGGGCCGGCAAATGATTCAGGATAATCCTGATACTGCGATCATTCTGCTCGATGTGGTGATGGAAACAGACAGTGCCGGTCTTGATGTGGCCCGCTTTATCCGTCAAGAGTTGGGCAATCATTTTGTGCGTATTATTCTCCGCACTGGCCAGCCGGGTCTTGCTCCAGAGCGGAGAGTGTTAAAGGTTTACGATATCAATGATTATCGGGCAAAAACCGAGCTGACCCAAGATCGCTTGTTTTCGGTTATCTATACCGCCTTGTCTTCATATCGGGACCTGATTGCGTTGGCCCGCAGTCGACACCAGCTGATTGGTCTAGTGAATGAAATTGAGCAAATCTCCCACCTTGCTGCTCGTGATTTACAAATACCATTGAATGAAGTCACCGGTGCAGTGCGTAAAATTAGTGCCAAAGCCAGTGACCTTGAGTCCACCGGTATTACTGAAGAGTTTTTGGATATTCGTGAAAATGTCAATGTGATGCAGGCAGCCCTAAATAAATTGGTGGCATTAACATCGGTGGGTCGTTTTAATGAAAGCCGCGAAATAATTGACTGTAATACAGTCGTCAGTGATGTGAAGTTTAGTTTAGATAGTGAGATCCAGAACAGTCAGGCCAATATTCACTGTGAAACGCTGCCTACAGTGTTTGCCTGTCGCCGCCAGCTTATTCAATTGTTTCAGAACCTGATTGCCAATGCTATTTGCTACAGTGGTGATGACACACCGGAAATATATATTAATGCCATGACTCACGAACGAAACTGGGTTTTCTCGTTTAGTGATACTGGGGTGGGTATCCGTCCTGAGAACCACAGTGGCCTGTTTAATTTGTTTCATCGCGACACCAGAGATGAGACCGACAAAGAGTCGGGTGTAGGTTTGGCAATTTGTGAGAAAATTGTGCGCTGGCACGGCGGAAAAATATGGCTTGAATCTGAATTGGGCAAGGGGTCGACATTTTATTTTACCATCCCATTGACTGAGTAGATTTTTCCTCTGCAGACAGAAATATGAATAGGGGTTGTAGCTATGCAGGCTGAATGGATCCTCGATAGCTTGAGTCAAAGCTTGCTTGGCGTGGATATGGATGGGCAGCTTTTGTATATCAATGCTGCCGCAGCCAAGCTCAGTGATGTGACTAATAAAGAATTAATTGGCTTGCCGTGGACGCAGGTATTTCCATTTGTGAACACGCAGACGGGTATGCCTATTCAGGGAACACTTGAAGATGGGGTGGGCGCCAGAATAATCATGGCTAGCTTGCCTGGTCAAGGTGATGGGCAATATTCCATTATCGTCAATAGAGTTTTTGATGACGATAAACTGACAAGTGGTTACAGCTTAAGTATTGACCCTCCGGCAACTTCAGTAGCAGCACCCATTTATGGCGATGGTGACAGTCATTTAGACCCTCTAACTGCATTGATGAGTCGCCGAGAATTTGAACGCCGTCTTGAAAATCTGGTTAATGATGCCTCGGCTAGCTCGCGTACCCATGTACTTATGTATATTGATATTGATCAGTTCAAATTGGTCAATGATACCAGCGGTCATGGTGCGGGTGATAATCTGTTAAAAGCGATTGCCGAATGCCTGAGTGGTGAGCTGTTTATTGGTGATATGCTGTGCCGCTTGGGCGGCGATGAATTTGGGGTTTTATTGAGTAATGTTGATACCTTTGAATCCCGCGCTGTCGCAACCCGCTTGCTTAAAGCCGTAAAAAGTATGACTTTTATGTGGAGCGGTATTTCTCATCGAGTGTCTATCAGTATTGGTGTGGTGCTAATAGATGAGCACACTGAAGCTCGTGAGAGTGTGATGGCCAAAGCCGATGTGGCGATGTATTCAGCAAAAGAAAATGGTCGCGGACGGGTCCATGTCTATGACACCAATGATAAAAAAATCAGTCGAATGCATGGCGACATGGAATGGGTACATCGGATCAATAATGCCTTGGCCAACGATGATTTTTGCCTGGTATCAGAGCGTATTTTGCCACTTGTTGATAGCGAAAATCGCACCACCTACTATCAGGAGCTTTTGGTGCGAATGCGCTATAACGGCGAAACTCTTCGTCCTGGTGAGTTTATGCCTGCGGCCGAACGTTTTGGTTTGATGCCGCAAATTGACCGTTGGGTGATCAAAAGTTTCTTCGCTTATGTGCAGCGCAATCCCCAGCTCAATAGCGAAGATGTAATGTATTCCATTAATATTTCAGGGCAATCCCTTAGTCAGGAATCTTTTCTGGAGTTCGTGCATCGCTATTTGCGACGCAGTAACGTCAATCCTGCCATCATTTGTTTTGAAATTACAGAAACGGTCGCCATCACCAACTTCTCGATGGTAACTCGATTTATTGCCCATTTTCATGAGTTAGGTGGCAAGTTCGCCCTTGATGATTTTGGTACGGGGATGTCGTCTTTCGGCTATTTACAAGAATTGCCAGTCGACTTTGTTAAGATTGATGGCCTGTTCGTTCATGATATGGATACAAATGACGTGCACAAGGCCATGGTTCGATCTATTAACGACATCAGTCATGTGCTTGGCAAGCGCACGATTGCTGAATTTGTGGAGCGCCAAGAAATTATGGATGAGCTGCAGGAGATGGGGGTTGATTACGCTCAAGGTCATTTACATGGTAAGCCCAAGGATTTACCAGAATTATTTCTAGTCAGTGTTTAGCGGCGGCAAATAAATTTTTGCTTTGAAATTTCATGCTGTGTTGGTGGCTTTTGCACGCCAAGGCTTGTAAGCCGATGATCGTGGTCATGACATAGCCTGTCCCAGCCCGCAATGGGTGGCGAGCTTGCCTGCTAAGAGAATCCCCGGTCGTCAGTATGTCCATCGTTTTAGTGATGATGCCTCGGACCCTATGAGTATTCCGTGACAGACAGCTTATGCGCTGACCAAGCGCCATACCGAGCGGGTTTTTCGGCGAAATTGGCATCTCCATTGACAGAGAATACCCCGCTAAACCCTGGGGTGACCCTAATGGGTAGTTACCTTGGTCAGTTTGGCCATAGAGTCACTGCAATGCGCATGGTATAAGATATGTACGCGCTGTTAACTTTGTCGAGTTAGCTGGATATGTGAGAACATTTATAAATTTTAATGAGCAAGGTGTGCTTATGTGGTTGGCTAAACAATATCAAGATTGCCGCAATCTGATTTTTAGAGGAATTTCTGTTCCGGATGATCTTGAGCCCTTGCGGGATTTTGATCCTAGTGAAGCCGATCCAATCCCCCAAGGTTTAAATCCGGCCGATATTGAAGAGCTCTGGGATTATGCCGAGGATGTGTTTCGCTCTGGTATGCACCCGATGGTCAGCGTGTGTTTGCGCCGTGGCGGCGATGTACTGCTAAATCGTAGTATTGGCTTTGCTGATGGTGCTGAACATACTCAAGCTCGTATTGCGTCTCTACAAACGCCGGTTTGCCTTTTTTCTGCATCTAAAGTCATTTCAGCTATGCTGGTTCACAAATTGGCTGAAGACGGTTTAATCGATTTATTAAACCCAGTTTGTTATTACATCCCAGCATTTGCGGCCGCCGGTAAATCCAAAATCACCATTTTTCAATTGCTGGCTCATCGCGGGGGAGTACCCGGATTTCCTGATGATGTGCCACTCGATAGTTTGTATGATCACGACGCTGCGGTTGCGGTTGTTTGTCAGCAGCCAGCGCTCGATAAGGATGGCCGAGTTATGGCTTATCACGCGATTACCAGCGGATTTATTTTTGCTGAACTGATAAAAGTCGTTACCGGTAAAACCATTAGCGAATACCTCGATGAAATCGTTCGCAAACCTATGGGCATGAAATATTTTACTTTCGGGCTAGCTGCTGAGCAGCGCAAACTGGTAGCAAAAAACTATGCCACCGGTTTGCCCAATCCAAAGTTTATCGAGCGCATGTTAACCAAAGTGCTCGGTGTCAGTGTTAAAGAAGTGATTGAGATATCTAATACGGATGAATATCTTGGCGCGGTAGTTGCGTCCGGTAATCTCTACGCTACCGCCGAAGAAGCCGGACGATTCTTTCAAATGCTGCTACAAGGTGGCGTTTGGGAAGGCAAAACCATTTTTTCAGCATTGACTGTCAATCGCGCGACTCGGGAAGTTGGCAAGGCTCAATTTGATAAATCCCTGAACATTCCGATGCGCTACAGCCCTGGCTTGATGCTGGGTGGTCAACCGGTGGGCATGTATGGGCGCAATACCCACCATGCCTTTGGGCACTTGGGCTTTTCGAATATTTTTTGCTGGGCAGACCCTGAGCGTGATATTTCGGTATCTATACTGACTTCAGGCAAACCAGTAATTGGTAACCACTTTGTAGGCTTATTAAAGCTGATCAATGGCATTAGCTCAAAATGTGAGCCCCGCGTCGATATGGAAGAAATCTACAGCCAAGCCTACTGATAGAGGGTATAGCTGGGGGGTTGTGATCATTATTGGTAAACCTCTGTAGTCAGCGCAATGCTCATTGCATGGAGTGTTGTAAGTTTCGTGTGAATTTAACTGGCAGTTTTGTCATTGACACTAAAAGGTCTTTTTTTGTGAAAAAACTGGAAGAAAAGCTACAACTTGCCAATAGCTTTGATGGATGGAAGGCTGTCGCTGAGGAGCATGATCGTTGTTCTGGTCGAGAGCACTGGAAAAAAATTGATAAGACGAGTCTGTATGACTACGCTTCTATTCGCTCGCGTTTGGAGCGATTGCGCTATTTTCGTGACAACAATGACAATATTGGCCTGCTGTTTTCTCTCAATGAGGGCATTCACGGTAATATGGGCGGCATGGGCAAGCCAGTGTTATATGCGCGGGCAAAGTTCGGTACTAAACATTTAATCCATGATTATGTTAACAGTATCTGTGATTCCCTAGATCACTTGGCGCATCTCGATTCAGATCATCCAAGTTTCACCGAGCGCCTGGATTTTTTCCGCCGCGCCAGTAAATGTTATGGTCGTTCGGCCTTGATGCTTAGCGGTGGCGCGATATTAGGCAATTTTCATGTCGGTGTAGTGAAAGCCCTGGTAGAACACGAGTTGTTGCCTGATGTGATATCCGGTGCCAGCGCTGGCTCCATGATTGCAGCGGTACTAGGGACTCGAACCGATGCCGAATTGCACACATTTCTCGATGCCGAAAATTTGCAAAAGGTTTTGTTGGCAGAAGTGCAGCTGGTCAATGGCGGTTTGTCCGAGACCTCACCACGTATTAATCACCAGATACTGAAGGCAAAAATTGCCAAATTAATTCCCGATATCACCTTCCAAGAAGCTTTTGAGCGCACTGGCCGGCATATTAATATTTCTATTTCGCCTTCTGACGTACATCAAACCTCCCGTCTGCTCAATGCCATCGCTTCGCCTAACGTCTTTATACGCAAAGCCGTTCTGGCCTCCTGTGCGGTCCCCGGTATTTATCCGCCAGTGATGCTTGAAGCAAAAAACGTGCATGGCCATCCCCAGCCTTATTTGGCTACTCGGCGCTGGATCGACGGCTCGGTAAGTGACGATTTGCCGGCAAAGCGTCTAGCCCGTTTATACGGTGTAAATCACTTTATTGTTAGTCAAACCAACCCCCTTGTGTTGTGGGCTGTGCGTGATAATAAGTCTGAGAACAGTGGTTTGATTTCCGCTGTACGGCAATTGGGTGGTAGAAGTCTCAAGGAATTTTCAAAAATTGGCACTAGTGTGGCGAGTAAATACTTTAAAAATTCGCCTCGGGTTCGGCGCATGGCCAATATTGTTTATTCGGTGATTAATCAAGAATACACCGGTGATATTAATATTATTCCTCGCTACCGCTTTTTTGACCCCCGTAAGTTGTTGACCGAATTAACGCCCAAGGAATTACAGTTTTTTATTGTTGAAGGCGAGCGGGCGACCTGGCCGAAAGTGGAGATGATTCGAACCAGTACTAAAATTAGCCGCAAGCTCACCTCGATACTTGAGCAATATGAAGCGGAAGAGATTAACCGCTTATCGAAAAGTCATCACTTGGGCGCTGAGATGCCTCGCAAAAACGCCCGCGCCTAATGTCATACCCTTGCGCCAGAGCTGCAGTTTGACATCCTGCGGCTTGTCCTTGAGCCTCACTTCTTGGTAAATCTCCGAATAATGTCAAAAGCATTATCAAGCTCTTGGGTATCCGTCAACATCGGTGCTATATTTTCATTGCGGCTATGATGACGCAGCAAGAAGAGGCGTTTTTGAGGAGTAGTAATGGTTGAAACAACAGTATTTACGCCAGTAAGCGCGGTCATTGGTGGCAGCTTAATTGGTTTGTCCGCGGTGTTATTAATGTGGTCTATGGGCCGCGTAGCGGGTATTTCGGGTATTGTCTCTGGGGCAATCAGCGAAGCTGGCGAGGAGCGTAGCTGGAGGCTGGATTTTATTCTAGGCCTGTTTATCGGTGCGGCGTTAACCGCCTACTTTAGTGGTGCGCTTGAGAATGTCTCGGCCATTACCTCTTGGCCGGTATTAATTGCTGCTGGGCTGCTGGTGGGTATCGGCACACAGCTTGGCAGCGGCTGTACTTCTGGCCACGGTGTCTGTGGTATTGCACGTTTTTCCCGACGCTCGTTGGTGGCCACCATTATTTTTATGTTGAGTGGCATCATTACCGTGTTTGTGATTCGTCATTTACTGGGTGAAGGCTTATGAGTCGCTTGATACTGTTGTTGACGGGTGCCTTGTTCGGTGCCGGTATAACGCTTTCTGGTATGGCTAATCCCGCTAAGGTGCAGAATTTTTTGGATATCGCCGGTCATTGGGACCCCAGTTTGGCGCTAGTGATGGGGGCGGCATTAATGGTGGCAACACCGGGATTTTTTATGGTGTTAAAACTGCAAAAGCCCCGCTTTGCTGAGACTTTCTCCCTGCCAACTAAAACGCTTATTGATAGGAAATTGATTTTGGGCGCGGTCTTATTTGGGATGGGTTGGGGGCTGGGTGGGCTGTGCCCGGCGCCAGCACTAGTGGCAATACTAACCGGCCAGCTAGGTTTTGTGGCGTTTTTAGCGGCAATGCTGGCGGGAATGTTGATACACCGTCGGCTATTCGACAAGTAGTGTGGCCTCTGTCTTTGATGGAGTAAACTTGCAGTAAAACCTAGTATCGTCTATTGATAGGCATACTTATTAAAATATGGAGGAAAACGTATGGCAGTTAAATATCCTTTTACGCAAGATATCGATACCGTTTGGGCCGCTTTATGTGATCCGGATTTTCGCGTAGCGCGCTGTGAGGCGCTGGGTGAAACTGAAGTAGAGTGCGAGATAGAAGAGGATGGCGATACGGTTCAGGTCACCGTAAATCGTGGCATAGTTCGTGAGCTGCCGTCTTTTTTAGCAAAATTATTTAATCCCAAGCAGCAGGTTATGTTAGTTGAACACTGGCAAAAATCAGGCAAGGGTTGGGAGGGTAAAATCGCCATTGAAATCAAAGGGCAGCCGGTGAAATTGTCTGGTGTTTGCTCTCTGATAGCCACGGCCAATGGTTGTGAGTACACCGTTGATCATAGCTGTAAGGCAAAAATCCCCCTGGTTGGTGGCAAGGTTGAGAAGTTTGTTTTATCGCAAACCGACACCAGTGCTATCGAAGAGTTGGATTATCTAAAATCCCATTTGGTTTGAGTACGATGATTTGGCGGCGTATATCTAGGCCGCCAAATGGCTTAATTCCTCGCGGTGCTCAGTCAATGCCGCGGTGATATCCTCTGCATTTTTAAAGCGTTTAATTTGTTCGAATAGTTGTTGTGCTGCGGGGTACTCACGGCGTAAATAACCTAGCCATTGTTTGATGGGGCCGCCAACATGGCGCGGAGCGCAATTTTCTACGCTATCACTAAACAAGGCTTCCACTAGAATCAAAATATGTTGCCAGTCACGGCGGTAGTAGTGCTCGCCGTTTTGCTGGGCTTTAATTTCTCTGGCCAAATCGGGTCGCGCTAACAAGCCGCGGCCTAACATGACATGCTCGCAGTGGCTATCGCGACGACATTGTATATAGTCAGCCGGACTCCACACTTCGCCGTTGGCAATAATGGGCATATCGGTCAGCTCATGTACTTGGGTGAGCCGGTGCCAGTGGGCTGGCGGCTTATAGCCATCCTCTTTGGTGCGGGCGTGAATAGTGAGTTCGTTGGCGCCAGCTTCACTGATAGCAGTAACGATCTCGCCAAGTCGACTGTCATCCTGAAAACCGAGGCGAATTTTGGCAGTGACCGGAATGTGTTGCGGTACGGCGCTGCGCATGGCTTTGATTATGCGGTATAAAAGTTCGGGTTCATTGAGTAGTACCGAGCCACCTCGGTGGCGATTAACACATTTGGCTGGACAGCCAAAATTGGTGTCGATACCAGTGGCCCCTAAGCTAGCCGCGCGCGCCGCATTCTCGGCCATAGGCCCCGGTTCGCCGCCGAGTAACTGAATGTATACCGGAATACCACTGGCGGTAGCGCCGCCCTGTTCAAGTTCAGGGCAGAGTCGGTAAAATACCCGAGGTGGCAAAAGTTGCTCACTGATGCGAACAAACTCGGTGATACAGCGGTCTATACCGCCAACTTGGGTGAGCAGCGCACGCATGCGAGCATTAACGACCCCTTCCATGGGTGCGAGATGTAATTGCATAATAGGTCTAAGGACAAAAACGCTATTGTACCCCAGTCAAAGCTAGCCCGAATACCGATGTGGCAGACCATTGGCAGTATTGATGAAGACCATCTCTAGCGGACTCGAATTAGGAAGTTATGAAAACTGTATTGTTACGATTATTTGTCGGCCTAGGCTTTAGCGTGGTAACTGGATTGCTGCTCGGCGGCTTTCACATATTGTCGCCAGCACTCGATGCCAGTAAGGAAGAGGCGATTATTTTCAATGCTGATAATGCCAGTACTTTTGGTGAAGAGTCTGATTTTTTCACTCGCCTTAACTTGGATGTCATTGAACGGGGGGAGCAGGGCGCTAGGGCTAGCTTGCAGGTGGACGGCGTGTCGCAGGATGTTCGGCTAGGTGAGGTGATTTTGCCGCCATGCCTACGTTTGGGGCCGATATTGGCTGATGGCGTGCTGATTGACCACTGCGGCAGTTATGCCATATTGACGCTTACTAGGCAGGGCCCAGCCAGTGCCGCAATGAATTTTGTCCTGGCTGAGAGCGGGTCTGAAGTGTTTCAGCCTCCGCGTGTAATCGATCTGCGAGCTGATTTACAGCTGCGAGCTAGGATTAATGACTACCGGCAGCGGCTGTACCAGCGACCTCTATCCCTGCTTGGTGCGGTCAGTATTGATGTGCGGGTGGGCGAAGATAAGTCCAAAGCTTATTATCTGTCGCCAGGGCGCGATAAATTACTATTTGAGGGGATTGGTTTGCAGGCTGGGGATAGGATCCGAGCAGTAAATGGTATTAATCTGGCGAACGCCGAGGCATTGACGGATATTTACGAGGATTTGCTTGGTGCAAACTATCTTGCCGTGACGCTTGAGCGCAGCCATCGTGATTTGGTGATATTGCTAGCGTTTTAATTGCCCTCAGGTTCAGAGCATTGAATTTCCTTAATTTTTCTTGGCTGACAACAAGGGTATACTAATGCGCTTTTGGGGCTGCCGCGATACTAATCGGGTAGCCGTTTTACAAGGTTTAGACATCATAGAGGCGAGTTTGTGAGCGATTTTAAGAAGTGGGAATGCGTGATTTGTGGTTTTATCTATGACGAAGCTGCTGGTTTACCTGATGATGGTATTGCGGCGGGAACAGTGTGGGCCGATGTGCCGGAAGACTGGGAATGCCCAGATTGTGGCATCAGCAAGTTTGATTTCGATATGATCGAAGCCTAAGTCGGCAATTTCATGCCTTGCTAGGTTGGCTGTGAAAAGCGCGAAAGGCCTGTAAAATCAGCGTGCTATTGGCAATAATTGCGCGCCGGTTCGTGCCTCGATCAGTCCGCCTCTGTTACACTCACGGTAAATGATGGCTAGCAACGGTGAATTGAATCAAAATAATAAAGTTATTTAGCTTATTGGCAGTGTTTGCTTTTGTTGCTGCTTGCGCTCCTGAAGTTGGAAGTGATGCCTGGTGTGCTGCCATGGACAAAAAGCCAAAGGGTGACTGGAATGCTAATGAAGTCAAAGACTACGCCAAGCACTGTGTCTTTAAATAAGTGCGTGTTGATGGGCTGAATTGTGACGATTTTGTTTATGTAAATGCTCGGCCTATACTCTGGACGCGTAATACGTAGATAAATGCTCACAAAATGCGCTAATTATTTGGCGCTTTGGTTTTTAATGGGGAAATACTGCCAAGTGGATGGTTCGCTAACATTATTAAAACTATTCTCCTCTCGTGTCACAGGAATATTGAATATTGCCTTGGCAATATTACTGCTGAGCTGTGTGGCCAGTTTCTGTTGGCAGTTGGTGGCCGTGTTTCGGGAAACCTCCTTGCCCTTGGCTCCTGCACTGGCCACGTCGGTGCGCAGTGCGACCCCGCCGGGAGCTAGTTACAATGTGCAAAGCCTGCTTGCGGTGCCGCTGTTTGGCGTGCTGCAAATAGATGCGGTAGCGTCCACTGCCATCCAAAAAGATATTCGCCGTAGTGCCTTAAAAATTAACGTGATCGGCCTGGTGGCAGGCAGCGGGGATTCCGGTGTTGCGGTTCTGCGTCACGGTAGTAAAACCAAAGCTTATGCTGTTGGTGAGAAAATAGAGGTGCCGGGCTCGGTGACTCTGATCGCGGTGATGGCCGATCACATCATTATTGAAAATAATCGCAAGCAAGAAAAAATTGAGCTTGATAAAAAAGAGGCTTTGAGCGGCTTGCGCACCGCTGGCAGCTCGCAGCGTAATCTTGACTCCGCGCTGAATCTGAATATTCCGGAAATTCGTGAGCTAATTGGCGATCCTCGGGACACGGTGCAGAACAGTCCCTTGCAATTGGTGAGGTTTTTTTCAGTGACCGAAGTATTTGAAAATGGCCGATTACAGGGTTATGAATTAAAGCCTGGTCGTGATAAACGCCTCTTTGATAAATTGTCGCTGGAGCCCGGTGATATAGTTTTATCCCTGAATGGTCAGTCGCTATCCGACTTTCCGCCTCAGGAATTGCTCAAACTTATGGAAAACACCAGCTCGTTTGAATTGCTGGTGAAACGCGCTGACGCCATCATCACTAAAAGATTTGATCTATGAAATCATTGTTACTGAAATGCAGTCTTGTTTTTAGCCTCGTGTTTGTTCTGGCGGTGCCGGCACTCGCCGAGCGTTTTGAGCTGGACATGCAGAATGTCGATATTGGTGAATTTATCGACACCGTGGCCAAGCTGACGGGCAAAACCATTGTGGTAGACAGCCGAGTAAAGGGCAAAATCACTGTACAGAGTCACCGCAAGCTGGATGCTGATGAGCTTTATCAGATCTTTCTGCTGCAGTTGGGCGTTGAAGGCTACTCGGCAATAGAGGTGGGCCAGGGTATTCTTAAAGTTATACCCAACCAGGCAGCTAAAATAGAAGGTATTGAGGTTCAGTTCGATCGCAATAGTATGGGTCGCAGTGAGTCTATCATTACCCGTATTGCCCAGCTGCAGAATGCGGATGCCGATGAGTTAGTCAAAACCCTGCGACCACTGGTCGACAATAAAGTGGGTGTGATTACCAGCTATGCCGACTCCAATATTATTTTGATCACTGATCGTGAGTCCAACGTACGTCGCTTGATGTCTATTATTACGGCGATAAACTCGGTCGATTCACAGTTGATGGAAACCGTGGTACTGAAAAACTCCTCGGCGGAGGAAGTGGAGAGAGTATTAACTAAAGTGCTGTCACAGCAGACCCGCAAGCGCGGTGCTTCCAAACCCGTAGTGGCGGCTGATCCTCGCACCAATACGCTGATCTTGTTTGGTGATGAAGAAGCCCGCAGTTATCTGCGCCGCCTTGTCAGTGATCTAGACAGCGAAGTGAGTACCCAGTCTAATATCCGCGTGCAGTATTTGAAATATGCCAAAGCGGCGGATTTGGCGCCGGTATTAAAGAGTATTAGCGAAACCATTCTTAAGGGTGATCAGGCCGGTGGCAAAGCGAGTGGCGCCACGCCTTCGCTGATCAATATCGAAGCCCATGAACAGACCAACTCCATAGTGCTGTCGGGCAGCCCACATATTATTGCCAATTTATTGTCGGTCATTCAGGATTTGGATATTCGCCGTGCTCAGGTACTGGTCGAAGCCATTATCATTGAAGTGTCTAATGATCGCGCCAAAGAGCTGGGTGTGCAGTGGCTTTTCCGTGGCAGCGACGCTGGCAATACCCCCGCAGGTGGAATTAACTTTGGCGGTGGTGCCTCCGGCAGTGGCAGCGCTCCCGGCATTATTAGTTTATTGGCTGGCGAAGAAGCGGCTGCGGCGGCTGCTAGTGGCGTACGTGGTGCGGCAATTGGTCTGGGTAAGTTACGTGACGGCGCCTTTAGCTTTGCCACCTTGTTGACCGCATTGGCAAGCGATTCGGAATCCAATATTCTGTCTACGCCAAGTTTACTTACCTTGGACAATGAGGAAGCTTCAATCTTAGTGGGCCAGGAGATTCCAGTGATCACCGGTTCAACCGCCAGCTCTACTAATACCAATCCCTTCCAGACGATTAGTCGCCAGGAAGTGGGTATTAAATTATTATTCACACCGCAGATTAATGAGGGTGATGCGGTGCAGCTGAATATAGAACAAGAAGTGTCTTCCTTGAGTCCATCTACTAATGCTGCCGACGTTATTACTAATAAGCGCACCATTAAAACCTCGGTGTTGGTAAATGATGGTGCGACCATTGTACTCGGTGGTTTAATTGACGATCAGGTTAATGAACAGTCGGCTAAAGTGCCCTTTTTAGGTGATATTCCCTTCTTGGGGCGCTTGTTTCGCGCCGATGCGACCAAGACCACAAAGCGCAATTTAATGGTGTTTATCCGTCCAACCATCGTGCGTGACCAAGGGACTTTGTCTGAGCTTAGCGCCCGTAAATACAATTACATTCGCGCCGAGCAATTGGTTAAAGCTGAGCAGGGCATTAATCTATTCCCTTTTACTGACTTAGCCGTATTGCCTGAGTGGGCAGGTATGGACCCATCGCCTGCAGATATATTGCCAAGAAAGCCGGTGCCGCGACCGATTAGCCCCGCAGAAGAAGCGGTGGAGAAAAAGCACAAAAGTCCCATGACCGCTAAACCGCTGACTGATAATGATGATGTAAGTTCGCCAAACACTGAGGGCGACATTCAGGCCAGCAATGTTGAATCTGTAAATTGCGCTGCGCTTGGCGATGAGTCGCAGAGTCATACCGCCGGAGATTGTAATAAGCTATTGGCCGATCAAGGGACTGCACGCTGATATGTCTCAGCCACTGAGTTATTCTTTTGCCCGCAGTAATCGTGTTCTCGTGGAAGAGGGCGAAAATGCCGTGGCCGATTTATTGTGCTGCCGAGAGACACCAGCCGCGGCTATTGCCGAAGTGCAGCGGGTCTTCGCAAAGCCACTAACGCTGCAGTTATGCGAAGAAAAAGTACTGCAAGACAAGATCAATGAGACATTTCAACGCCAACAGGGCGATGCGATGTCGGCAATGGGGGACATTTCCAGTGAAGTTGATTTAGATCGGCTCGCCGAGGAAATTCCGGAGTCCCAAGATTTATTGGACGCCCAGGACGATGCCCCAGTGATTCGCTTGATCAACGCTCTGTTTGGCGAAGCCCTGAAACGCGACGCCTCCGATATCCATATAGAAACCTATGAAAAAACCATGTCGGTGCGCTTGCGAGTGGATGGTATTTTACAAGAAGTGCTGACCCCTAGCCGCCGTTTGGCACCGTTGTTAGTGTCGCGAATTAAAGTCATGTCGCGGCTGGACATCGCCGAGAAGCGCGTTCCTCAGGACGGCCGAGTATCGTTGCGTATTGCCGGTCGCGCGGTGGATGTGCGGGTGTCGACTATTCCCTCAAATTACGGTGAGCGTGTGGTTATGCGTCTGTTGGACAAGCAGGCTGCGCGCATTGATCTTGAACAACTAGGGATGCCAGAGAAAACCCTGTCGACCTTGAAGGACCTACTACAACAGCCCAATGGCATTATCTTGGTTACCGGCCCCACTGGCTCGGGTAAAACCACCACCTTGTACGCGGGCTTAATGGCCTTAAATGATCGCCGTCGCAATATTCTTACCGTCGAAGATCCGGTCGAATACGATATTGAGGGTATTGGTCAAACTCAGGTGCACGCTAAGGTCGGTATGACTTTTGCTAGGGGGCTTCGAGCCATACTTCGTCAAGATCCCGATGTGGTGATGCTGGGCGAGGTTCGAGATCAGGAAACGGCAGAAATAGCTGTACAGGCCTCGCTGACCGGTCACTTGGTATTATCAACTCTGCATACCAATACCGCCGTAGGCGCGGTGACCCGCTTGGTGGATATTGGCGTAGAGCCCTACTTAATTGCCTCCAGTTTGAAAGGGGTGTTGGCCCAGCGTCTGGTGCGCAAGCTTTGCCAGGATTGCCGTCACCCCATTGTGCTCGACAAGGCCGAAGCCCGTCTGCTCGGAGATCTGAGCTTGGAAGGCCACGATGCCTTTAATGCGGCTGGCTGTGATAGTTGTCAGCACACTGGTTATCGGGGTCGGCAGGGCGTGTATGAATTGTTGGTGGTCGATCGCGAGGTGGGTGAATTGATCCATAACCGCGCTGGCGAGCAGGATATATTGCGTCAAGTTGGCAATAAAATGCCAACACTAATGGCGGAAGGCCGGCGCTTGGTGTTGGCGGGTCAGACCAGTCTGGATGAGTTGCTGCGCAGCGTTCGCGAGGGCAGTAATGCCGGCCTTTGAATACCGCGCACTGGATGCCGCCGGGGCCAATAAAAAAGGCATGATCGAAGCCGACTCTGGCCGTCAAGCTCGACAGTTATTGCGCGATCAGCAATTATTTCCCTTAGAAGTTAAGCAGACTCGCGACAAAACCCGTGCGGCAAATGCTCAGCGGTCTTTTGGCGGTTCCAAAGTTGCGATTGCCGATCTGGCCTTATTTGTACGTCATCTGGCCACCCTGATTCAATCCGGTATTCCATTAGAAGAGGCGTTGGCCGCCACCGCTAAGCACACCCGCAAAACCTATTTAAAACGCGTGGTGCTGAATTTACGCGAGCGGGTTCTTGAGGGACATTCTCTAGCCGATGGCCTCAATGAACATCCTCGGGTGTTTAATCCGGTGTTTCGTGCCCTAGTAACATCGGGTGAGAAATCCGGCGATCTCGGTCTGATTTTGGAGCAGCTGGCAGACTACACCGAAGACAGCCAGAAACTGCGTGGTGTTATTGTTCAATCTGCCATGTATCCACTGGTGCTGTGCTTCGTGGCAATGGCGGTTATTGCCGCTCTAATGACCTATGTGGTCCCCAAGGTTACCGCGCAATTTTCCCATTATGATCAGGCACTTCCTCTGTTAACGCGGGTCTTAATTACCCTCAGTGATGGTCTGGCCAATAACTGGCCCTATATGATTGTTGGTATTATCGCGCTGGCGCTAGCGGCGCGATGGTGGCTTAGCGCACCTGAGCGGCGCTTAAAGAGCGATCGTTTGATATTAAAATTGCCGCTGTGGGGCTTGCTGATGTTGGAGTTGGATGCGGCGCGGATGTTGCGAACTCTGGCTATTCTGATGTCTTCAGGGGTGCCGTTTCTGGAAACCCTGAAAGTCGCCTGTGACACTTTGGGCAATAGCCATTTGAAGAAAAGCATGGCGCGGGTAAGACAGCAGGTTCGCGAGGGCAAGAGCTTTAGTCGCTGCCTTCAAGACGAGGCGGAATTGCCGCCAATGGCGATTTATATGATTGCCAGTGGTGAAGCCAGCGGAGAAATGGAGGCGATGACACAGCGCGCCGCAAGTAATCTGGAACGGGAGCTACAGGCCCGAGTACAAATGTTTGTCAGCTTGTTTGAGCCGCTGTTGATTGTGGTATTGGGCGGCGTGGTATTGTCGATTGTATTGGCTATTATGCTGCCAATATTGCAATTGAATAATTTAACCCAGTTTTAGGAGAGTGATATGGGAAGTACTGGTGTGACTCGTCAATTAGCAAATACTCAGCGCGGTTTTAGTCTGTTAGAAATCATGGTGGTGATTGTCATCATGGGTTTATTGGTTGCGGTAGTGGCGCCCAATGTTCTGCAGAATCAAGATCGTGCCATGGTTGAAAAAGCGCGCGCGGATATTTCGGTGCTGGAGCAGTCTCTGGATATGTACAAGCTCGATAATCATATTTACCCCACGACTGATCAGGGCCTACAAGCCCTAGTGGAAAAGCCACAAACTGGCCTGCAAGCTAAAAGCTATCGCAGTAATGGCTATATAAAACGCCTGCCGGAAGACCCGTGGGGAACACCGTATAATTATATTCAACCAGGCGAGCACGGTCCCTACGACCTGTATTCCACCGGTGCCGATGGCGAAGAGGGTGGCGATGAACTTGCCAGCGACATTGTCAACTGGCAGAAGTGAAGGTGGGTTTTCGCTACTGGAACTGATGGTTGTTATTTTTATCATCGGTCTACTCAGTGGCGTTGCCGCGCTTTCGCTACCGGAAAAAGCGGGTGGCAGCCTATTACAGGAGCAGCGCTATCAGATGCTCAATACCCTGCGCAGCGCCCGAGCGGAAGCGGTGTTTAGTGGCCGCACACTGGGTTTACTGTGGGAACGCAGGCGTGGCAGCTTCTTTTTTCTGAGTGCTCAGGGCTGGCAGCCGATTACCGAAGGTGTGTTGGCCAAGCCCCTGGAGTTTGATGATAGGCTTGAGCTGGAATTGAGTATGTCAGGTGAACCATTATCGAAAGCCAACACCTTGAGCGACGCTGAGGACAGTCAGGCCACACCCCAGCTGGTGTTCCTCGGTGACGGTCAGATCTCGCCTTTTGAGTGGCGCTTATCAACGGCGGGTGCCGAGTCCTTGGTCGTTGATGAACAGCTTAAAGTGGCAAGGCCATGAGCATCTCCCGGCGGTTACCCCAAGCTGGCTTTACCTTGCTGGAAATAATGGTGGCACTGATGATCTTTGCCACCGCCGCAGTGACCCTGACCAAAAGTTTATCCGAAAGCGCAGTCAATATTGGCGCTATAGAAGAGCGTCAGTTTGCAGATTTAGTGGCCCACAATGTATTGATTGATATTTTGCGCGACGGCTATGGTAATACCAATAGCGGCGACGTCAGCATGGCGGGTTTTGACTATCACTGGCAGCGTAAAACGGCAGAAACTCCCCACCCCGACATGCGTCGTGTCGATATCAATGTCAGCTTGAAATCTGCCACTGATACCCTTGCCACCCGCTCCGCGTTTTTGGGGAAATAAAATGCCGAGGCTGAGTAAACACAGTGCTGGCTTTACTCTGGTGGAGCTTCTTATCGCGATTGGCATAATGGCCTTGCTGGGAACGGTGGGTGCGCTGTTGCTGAATACCAGTTTAGAAAATAAAGCGGCCATTGAGACCCGCCAGCAGAAACTTGAGCGTGTGGCCTTGGGCTTGACCATACTGCGCCGCGATATAGAACAGCTTACCCCACGAATTCCTCGGGATGAACAGGGCGATGCCATGGCGGCTAACATCGTGGCTGAGCAGGTTGGCGAAGACAGTGAATTGGAATTTGTTCACGCGGGTCGTCGAGTGCTTCCCGGTCGAGGCCTGGGCAGTCAATTAGAACGCGTGCGCTATGTCAAAGAAGAGCAGGAATTGATTCGTTACAGCGCCGCGGTTGCCGATCCGGCGAGTAATACGCCTTGGCAGCGGCAAATACTGTTAGAAGAAGTATCACAGTTTGAGGTGGAACTTTACGACGGCGAACGCTGGTCTACTTTCTGGCCACCCAGTAACCAAGTCGAGGCAAGTCAGCCTTTGGCTCTGCGCATAAAGACCTCGGTAGGACCCTGGCCAGACATTCAGCTCAATGTGCTGCTACCGGAGTTGTTGTAATGAGAGTGCCGGGTAAAAACCAGCGCGGAGCCGCCTTGATGATGGTGCTGCTTATTGTCGCGGTGATGATCGTGGTCGCGGTGGGATTAATCGACGGCGTGCGCTATAGCAGCCAGCGTTTATTGAATCAGCGTCTAATGGATCAAGGCTATTGGTATGCGCTGGGCGGTGAACGTATTGCAGTATTTGCACTGCAAGACATTGCCGGCGAAACCGTGATGAGTCTGAACCAGAATTGGGCGCGCAAGGATATTGTGTTTCCCATTGATGGCGGTTCCATTGCGGGTTTGATTATTGATGAGCAGGCCTGTTTTAATATCAACTCGCTGTATCGGGTTGACACTGTTGGCGGAGAAACGCCGCCACCTAGTGCAGCGGAGCAAGTATTTACCTTTTTATTGGAAAATCTTGAGATTTCTTCGCAGCGCGCTGAATTTATTGTTGGCCGCAGCCGAGATTGGATTGACGGAGATTTTTCTCCGCAGGGGATATACGGCGCCGAAGACCTGATGTACACAGCCAAGGATTATCCCTATTTACCACCGAATAGTTTGATAGACTCAGTCAGTGAATTGGGCTTGTTTGCCGAGTTTGAAGGCAATGAACAGGCGCTTTTGGCGCCTTATTTGTGTGCATTACCCGAGGTGGCTACAGTCTTAAATATCAATACTCTAAGTTTGGAAAAAGCCCCGTTATTGGCAGCGGCAATAGGCAATTTAGTGAGTGTTGAGCAAGTTGCGGCAGTGTTGAAGCAGCGGCCAGTAGAAGGTTGGCCTGATACCGCCAGTTTTATCAGTGAATTGGACTTGTCGGCAGAACAGCCAGTGCCGACCTTATTAATTCAGGCATTGGGTGTCAATTCGCATTATTTCCGGGGCTTGGCTGACGTGTTTTATGAGCAGCGTCAGCTGCGTTTGTACAGCCGATTGGTTTTGAAAAATGGCAAGGCTGTGGTCTATGCCAGAGAGTATGGAGAAGTTTTTTGAGCGCGCTGTTATTACTTGATTTGCCACTTGAGCAAGATGAACCAGTAACGTGGCTGCACTGGGACAGTGAGCGTCGCTGTGTGCTTGGCGATGGTGTCCTCGACAATATGGCGGCGCTCAATGAGCTGGCTGAACAGTTTGTCGGTGTGGCCTGTTACGGTATTGTGTCGGGCAGTGCAGTCAGCGCCCATACCGTGGTACTGCCCAAGGCTGGAAGCATCGGGATGTCGGCCTTACCCTTCCAACTTGAAGATCGTCTGTGTTGTGATTTGGATGTCGCCCATATTGCGGTTGGCAAACTTAAAGCCAATCAGCCCTGCGATGTCCTGGTTATTTCTCGTGAACTGATTCAACAGTATATGGCGGCTATCCGTGCCAGTGGTTTGCAGATAAAGGCGCTGCTACCAGATTATGCGTTGCTGGGCGACAATGTCTTGATAGCCGATGAATCTCGGGTGGCGGCAAATTTGGCTGGTCATCGGGTTGGAATTTCGAGCAGTAATTTTGCCGTTTGGCAACAGATTGCGGCAGCAGATCTACTCGGTATAGAGGGTGTCCAGGTGTATTTTGTCGGCGACTATCGCGGCCCCATCGCCGAGTTGTCAGTTGATGATGCGGTTATTTGTGGCAGTCGCCTAGAAGCTTTGGCGCGGGCCTTTCAAGCTTGGCCAATGTCATTGTTAAGTGGCCAATTTTTAATTAAGGATGAAAGTACCGAGACCTTCTCGCGCCTGCGTACACCCGCTATTTTGTTAGTGGTTTTGCTTTTGGTGTATTGGCTGAGCTTGGGTGTGCAAATTATTCGCGATAATCAAACGGCCGATCGGCTGGATGAGGCCATGGTGGCCGTTTACCAAGATACTTTTCCGGGTGCTCGGGTGGTCAATGCGCGCAGCCAAATGCGCAGTCAATTGAACAGCCTGAATGCAGGCGGAGCCAGTTCGGCGATGCTGCCCTGGCTGGATAAAGTGGCAGCGGCAAGTCGCGGTAATACCGGTATTAGTTTGTCACAATTGAATTATGAGAGTGATCCGGCAGTAATGAAATTGATTGTTAAAGCCAAGTCTTATGAGACCGTAGATCAGTGGTTCGCCAGCTTGAAAGCACAGGGCTTAGAGGTGGAGCGCGGCGCCTTTGGTCAGGAAGAAGGTGCGGTAGTGGGCCAGCTCAGTATTCGGGGGGCGGTACAATGAAGCCTTTCTTGAAAAGCCTTTTAGAAGGACGTTCAGAGCGAGATCAACACATTCTTATAGGCGGGACGGTTATCGTTCTGATGTTATTGCTGTGGCTGTTGATTTGGCAGCCGCTCTTAACCTCTAGTAGCAGTGCCGAGTCCAAATTAGAACAACGTCGTAAAGCTTATGTGTGGATGCAGGAGGCCGCGAGCCAAATTAACTCCGCTCGTGGCTCAGGGGCACAGCGAAGCAATAGTGGGGCATCCCCCCAGCAGCAAATAACCGGAGCAGCCGCAGCACTGGGGATTAATGTCAATCGTATTGAGCCTCAGTCTACCGGTCGTTACAGCGTCTGGGTAGCGAGCACGGAGTACAATAATGCGGTTCGCTTTATTGAATCACTTACGGTGAATGGCATGCAATTGCACTCAGTCAATATGAGTCTGCTGGACTTACCCAGTATGGTGTCTTTGCGGGTATCGGTAGGAGCGGGATCTTGATGCGCCCTTCAATTTGGATAAGCCTCGCCATTGTTTTCTTTGTCATTTTACTACTGGCAAAAGCCCCGGCCTGGGTGTTAGTCGATGTCATCGCCAAGCAGCAGCCTAATTTACTTATGGGCAATGCCAGCGGTACGGTTTGGGGGGGGGAGCTAGAGACCCTACAAGTGGAAAATATCACCATAAGTGGGCTGAGCTGGTCGCTAAACCCTATTGGACTGTTCATGGGTATGCCCCTGCATATTAATATCACCGGGCCGATACAGGGCAGTGCCGATGTCGGGATGAATAGTAAAGGAATACTGCGTTTACGCGATGTGGAAGCCAGTGGGGATTTGGCCGCTATCATGGATATCGTGGATATTCCCAGCATGGGTTTTGACGGTGATCTTGCTTTAAACTTGCAGCAAGCGGAATTAAACGCTTCCTCATGCCTTTCAATGGCTGGGCAATTTACCGTAAATAGTCTAGTGGGAGACATTGATGGCGTCAGTGATATTGCCCCGGTCAGTGCCAAATTACACTGCGCCGATAATCTGGTGATTGCCGAGGTGGATGAAAATAATACCGCGCGTCTAAGGGGGACGGTAACAGCCGGACTCAATGGCCGTGTTAACGGACAGATTACTCTGAGCCCAGAACTTAATAGCGACTTGTTTAAAAGTCTGACTCAGTTCATGGGGCGGCCGCATAATAACGCAGATTTTATTCTACGTTTTTAGGCAAGGTAGACGAAGTTACTCAGCCGCTCACAGCTGAGTAACTGTCTTATAATTGAATATTAATATCCGCATAGACTGGCGTAGCGATCGCGATGAAAGCTGCTATTGCCCAGTATTTGATTGGCCGTCCGTGAGCGTTTCAGGAAAAATCCAATATCCAGCTCATCGGTAACGCCAATGCCGCCATGCATTTGCACCGCTTCACCTGTCACCAATTCAAACACGTCATTCAGGCGGGCTTTTGCCAGACTGGCCAGTTGAGGCAGGTCTGGGCGCTGTTCATCAATGGCGGACAGAGCGTCTAATACCACCGATTTTGCCAATTCCAGTTCGGTAAACATAATAGCAGCACGGTGCTGTAAGGCTTGAAAACTGCCAATTTTTACGCCGAATTGATCTCGCTCTTTAAGATAGGTGACAGTGCGTTCAAAACACTCAAGTGCACCACCTAACATTTCGGCGGCAAGACAAATGCGACCGCGATCAAGTACATTTTCCAATACTGCACCGCCCTGGTGAAGCTCACCAAGAAGCGCGGAGCGGCTAACTTTAATCTGATCAAAATTTAGTGTGGCAGCATTGCGACTGTCCACCATTGTGTGGCGTTGGCGATGTAAGCCGCCAATATCTCCATCGACAATAAAAAGGCTGAGTCCGTTTTTGCCGGTGCTGGCGTTATCGCTTCGGGCTGCAACAATGATCTTATCTGCGCTATGACCATCCAGTACAAAGGTTTTACGTCCGTTTAGAATGAAATCATCGCCGACCGCGGTGGCCGTCAAGGCAATATTGTCGGGCTGATGGTGAGGGGATTCCTCCAGAGCCAGAGCAAGACTTAAGTTTCCTACGGCAATAGCCGGTAGAAACTCAAACTTTTGGCTTTCAGTACCCGCTAGCATCAGCGCCGAGGCGCCCAGTACCACGGTAGCAAATAAGGGCGATGCAGCGAGTGTTCGGCCAGACTCCTCAATAACTGCGCCCAAACCCAGGAAGCCAAAATCCAGGCCATCATAGGCCTCGGGCAGCACCATACAAGCCCAGCCCAACTCAACCATCTGCGACCAGTGCTCGGTGGTGTAACCTAGGGGATCTTTGTCGTCACGCAACTTACGTAGGGCGCCAACTGGCATTGTCCGCGTCAGAAAATCTTTGGCGGTGTCTTTCAGTAAGCGCTGTTCTTCGTTTAATACCAGTGCCATCTATGGTCTCCATATATTCTGGGGTGAACGCCATTGCGGCAATTATTGACTGGGAAGGCCTAGTACGCGTTTAGCAATAATATTTAATTGCACCTCAGAGGTGCCGCCGGCAATCGACAGCGCCTTGGAAAATAACCAGCCGCGATTGGTGAGCAGCTCATCATCACTAAACTCACTGTCATTCCAGCCTAGGGCACGATTGCCGAGTACCGCCATCAGCACTTCTTCCTTGCGCTTACCTTCTTCAGTGCCCACGAATTTCATGATCATTGGCACATTGTTGTCGGCAACGCCGTTAATGCGCTCTTCATAGCTACGGAAGTGGGTAAGACCAATTGCCCGAAAGGCCATTTCGTGAGCGACTAGCTGGTCGCGCAAGCCACGATCGCGCAATTTTCCAGACTCATCGACACCAACATATTCAAGCGCCGCCTGGATAGGACTAAAGCTCGGCCCAGGTGTGTCGCCGCCAATTTCGGCCATCAGTTTGCGCTCGTGTTTGAGCAGCGACTTGGCTACAGACCAGCCCTTGTTTAACTCGCCGATCAAATTTTCTTTGGGGACTTTGACATTGTCGAAAAAGGTTTGGCAAAATTCCGATTCACCGCTGATTAGCTCAATCAGCGAGGTCGATACACCCGGCGTCGTCATGTCGATTAGCAGAAAGCTGATGCCTTGCTGTTTTATGGCGTTTGCGTCGGTGCGCACCAGACAAAAAATCCAGTCGGCTTTATCCGCATTGGTTGTCCAAATTTTACTGCCGTTAATGAGGTAGTGATCGCCCATATCTTCGGCGCGGGTTTGTAGGCTGGCTAGGTCTGAGCCGGCTCCCGGCTCGGAATAACCTTGGCACCAGCGAATTTCACCGCGGGCAATTTTGGGGATATGCTGCTGTTTTTGCGCCTCATTGCCGTACTCGAGAACCGCGGGCCCAAGCATCCAAATACCGATATCGTAAAGTGGCGAGCGGCAGCGCATGCGCTTCATCTCATCTTTTAAAACCTTGGCTTGTTGCTCGTCTAGGCCGCCACCACCCAATTCCTTGGGCCACTCAGCAACGGTCCAGCCTTTGTCGCGCATGCGCTCAAACCAGAGTTTGGCATCGGCACTTGGAAACTGCATATTTCGCCCAGCCCACACTTGCTCTTCACGAGTAATCGGGGTGCGCTGGGATGCTGGGCAATTTGTCTCTAGCCATTGGCTAACGTCCAGACGGAAATTTTTGAGATCGCTCACGTCGCTCTCCTTAAAATGGGGTTAATTCAGCTGTCTACGTGGCGTTTGGTAAACACTGCTGACTATGCTCGCACAGCTTAGCGGAAGGAGAGCTAAAGACAAGAACGAAAGTTGTCATAGGAATTGTCAAATACGGTCAGCTTGGTATATTGACCGCTAAAATCTGGCCGCAAGTCTGCTACTCTGCCATCATTGCTAGCTAAGACCTGCACAGACTTGAGTAACGGTGATAACAATGAAAAACAAAGCTTATATTCTGGCAATTGACCAGGGTACCACCAGTTCACGGGCGATTATTTTTAATTCAAGTGGCGAAGTCTGCGGGCTTGGTCAGCAGGAGTTTACGCAATATTATCCCGCTGACGGCTGGGTTGAGCACGATCCCGAAGAAATATGGCAAACGACCTTAAACAGTTGTCAAAAAGCCATCTCAGCAGCGGGCATTAGCGCGGCTGATATTGCTGGCATTGGCATCACCAATCAACGTGAAACGACCATTGTTTGGGATCGAAAAACCGGCGAAGCCATCTACCCGGCCATTGTTTGGCAGGATCGGCGCACAGCCGCACGCTGCGCCGAGTTGAAAGAGCAGGGGCTTGAGAGCTTGGTGAGTCAACGCAGTGGGCTGTTATTAGATCCCTATTTCTCTGGCAGTAAATTGGCGTGGATTCTCGATAATGTCGAGGGCGCTCGTGATCGTGCTGAGCAGGGTGAACTTGCCTTTGGCACCATAGACAGTTTTTTACTGTGGCGACTCAGCGACGGAGCCGTACATGCCAGCGATGCGAGTAATGCTTCCCGAACCTTATTATTTGATATTCACAAACAGCAGTGGGATGCAGACTTACTCGGTTTGTTTAATATACCGGCGTCTTTGCTACCCGAGGTAAAAGATAGCTGTGATGATTACGGTCATTGCGCTAAAAAATGGTTTGGGGCAGAAATTCCAGTCTGCGCCTTGATTGGTGATCAACAGGCGGCAACTATAGGTCAGGCCTGTTTTGAGCCCGGTATGGTTAAAAGCACTTATGGCACCGGCTGTTTTGTGATGCTAAACACCGGAAGCAAGGCTTTACGCTCGCAGAATAGATTACTGACTACGGTTGCTTACCGAATTAAAGGTGAGGTTTGCTACGCCCTTGAGGGCAGTATTTTTGTGGCGGGTGCGGCGGTACAGTGGTTGCGCGACGGTTTGCACTTAATTGCTTCTGCGTCAGAAACCCAAGCCTTAGCCGAAAGTGTGGCGAGTTCAAATGGGGTTTATATGGTGCCGGCCTTTACTGGCTTGGGTGCGCCGTATTGGGATCCAGAGGCGCGGGGTGCCATATTTGGTTTGACTCGTGATACCGGCATTGCTCATATCGCACGCGCAACCCTAGAGTCTGTGTGTTATCAAACCCGTGATTTGCTTGAGGCTATGCGCGGCGATGGCGCTGACTTTGATACCCTGCGCGTGGATGGCGGCATGGTGGCTAATAACTGGGTGGTACAGCGTTTGGCCGACACCCTTGATTGTCGCTGTGAGCGGCCACAAGTGACAGAGACAACGGCATTGGGAGCGGCTTATTTATGCGGTATTCAATTGGGGATTTATTCTTCACTGCAAGAAGTGGCGGCGCTGTGGCGCTGTGA
>JBLHPB010000011.1:0-40369 GCA_047624025.1 Zhongshania sp. | reverse complement strand
CATCGCCAATCAAAATGGGCAAAATATCGGCACCATCAATTTCTCTGTCAGCTGGCAGAGGAACACCCGCAATTGCCGAAAAAGTCGGCATTAAATCTAGTAAGCTGGTAATGGTATCGTCAATACGACCGCCCGCAATCTGCGCGGGCCAATGAATAACCGTCGGGACTCGCTGTCCACCCTCAAATGTAGAGCCCTTGCCATCACGTAGCCCGCCTGACGAGCCGCCATGATCGCCCATTGCTAACCATGGACCATTATCTGAGGAAAATACAATTATGGTATTGTCCAGTAAATTCAGTTGACGTAATTTATCAACGACTTCACCGGCGCTCCAATCAAGCTCTTGCACCACATCGCCGTACAAGCCGCCGTTGGAGCTTCCCTCAAATTCTGGCGATACATAAAGAGGTACGTGGGGCATGCTATGAGCGAGGTATAAAAAGAACGGCGCCCCAGCGTGACGCTCAATATAATCCACAGCTTTTTCAGTATAGCGCTTGGTTAAATAATGCTGATCAATGGGCTCAGGTATCATTTCCTGATTTTCATAAAAGAAAAAATTAGCCATGTCATTACTGAAGGGGACGCCATAAAACTCATCAAACCCTTGATTCCACGGCATATATCGATCCTGATGACCCAAATGCCATTTGCCGACCATACCCGTGTGATAACCGACTTTTTTAAGCTGCTCGGCAATGGTAATTTCAGATGATGGCATGCCCTCTGGTGCGTCATACATAAAAACATGGCCAATACCCATGCGCGCCGCGTAGCGACCCGTCATCAAGCCTGCTCTTGAAGGAGTACACACTGGCGCTGCGGCGTAGAACTGCGTCAGCTTTATTCCAGCCTCGGCGAGCTGGTCAATTCGCGGGGTACTAATGGATTTGGCGCCAAAACTGCTGATATCGCCATAACCAAGATCATCTGCCAAAATCACGATGATATTCGGTGGATTATGCGCCTCACTGTGCTGATGATCCGTATGTTTACCGTCGGATTCAGTAGCGGCGCTTGCCACTACCGGCAGCATAGCGATCAGATAATAGGTACTTAGGAACACCGCTTTTAAGGTTTTTTTATTCAACAAATAAGTCATTATTACTCTCTATACAAACAGGATTTATTTAGAGATAAGGCTACATACCCAACTGACGTTAAGGTAGCTTATTAACTGCCGATGAGCGGCCCTATCTTGCGCTTACTAAGCTTAGCTAGAGAGATAGTGAGTATTCTTATTTCCACTTAAAACAGCTATTGAACTCACTTAACGGGCTTACTTATTAGTGACCGCGTCACAGCGCTAATAAAATATAATTTAACAATTCTAAATATCAGCTTATTACTGGCATAACGCCAACCAGATGATCAATAACGCGATAGATGTGTGGACATAGTGGAACCAGAGCAAGTTGCTTTTCATTCTCAAAGCAAACTCTAGTCCATTCTGTAACCTCGTATATTTAACAAGTTCGATAACGCTGAGTTTGCCACCAATGCTTCAGTAATTTTCTGAAGTATTGTTGCACTGCAGACCTACGTGTCGTGGGCATCAGAAATATGTTTAGCTTTTTTCTACTTCATCTGCAAAGGTCATTGGCGAGGATTTTTCACTTAACCCCCACTAACATCTCATTACCAATTATAACTAACGCTAGCGCCAAACGTCCGGTCCGCATCCATAGGGAGAAAATGGGCAATATCGCGGCGATCATTGACTAAACTGAGGGGAAAAAAACCAACAACATAACTTTGACGAAATAGGTTTTTAACATAGCCAGAAATTTCAAGTCGATCCTGCATGCCTTGCCATCCGAGTCGCAAATCCCATATCGAGTAGGACTCCTGAATAGCCAACGGATGTTGCTCTGCGCTAAATTGAATATCATCAAACCAGCGCCCGCCTAATTGAATGTAACCATGACTATCGAAATTGTTGAAGTTTTTCTCGTAACGCGCGCTAAGCGACACACTTTTCTTAGGCGCATTGGGTAAGGCTCCACCTGATACATCCTGTAAGTCGCAGCTACCGTCATTATCAACATCTACGCCGCCCTTTTCACCGGGTGCCTGCCCAACAAAACACTGAGTCACAAATTCGTTAAACTCTGCGTTGTTGTAGAGCAGCGAACCAAGCAAAAAAAGTGATTCAAACGGCTGAGCCTTAAAGTCGATTTCTATACCACTCGTTTCCAGCTCACCGGCGTTATCAGTTCGGAACTTTGTCGACGGCACAAGTACGGTCGGATCATCGGAGTTACCAACATCGATTATCTGTGCCTGAAAGTCTTTAAAGATGGATTGAAAAACTGCAACATTGACTTCCAACCGGTTATCAAAAAAACGTGACTTACTACCCAGCTCTAATGACTGAACCGTTTCAGGGTCGACAGGGTCGCTGAAAGCCGCTTCAAGGTCGCTGTCAGCCAAATCAAATGCTCCGCCTCGATATCCTGTTGATACGGTTGTATAGAGCGTCCGGTTCTCTGACCAATCGTAACTCAATGACATCGTACCGATAATGGTTTCGTCGGTAATAGTGGTTTCAGCAACACTGGTATCGCTTTCGGCGACGTTTATCTCGGTAGCATCGTTTTGTGTAAAGGCAACACTCCGCCCAGACGCTGATAATTTTTCGTAGATATAGCGGCCGCCAGCCGTTAGATTTATATCATCACTAATATGCAACGTCGCCTGCGCAAAGACGCCAAGGTTCTTGGTATCTACACGGCCTTCGTTTAAAGCATATTGACTGTAGCTTTCGCCTGGCAACAATACCAACTGGGGTGGCAGCGTCGGTGAGTCTTGGAACACGGCAGTGGCAACAGCATTTGAGGGAATATCTTCCACCTCCCGCTCAAAGAAATTAGTTAGGCGGTTGTCAAACCAGAGTGCACCAACAGTGTATTCCAGCAAGCTGCTTTTTGTAGACGTTAACCGCAGCTCTTGTGTCAGCGTTTGCATTGTGCGGTCACCGCCATTGCGGGTGATATCTACCCTTTCACCATTAAGATCCGGAATCGTCAGGTCACGTACTATCTCATAATCACGCCATCCGGTGACGGAGGTCACTATAAAACCGTCCAAATCCCAGTTCATAATCAGTGACGCGGCCTGATTTATAGAATCGGCCTGATTAGTACCCAATGTCTTGGTTTTTCGATTTTTTTCCCCGTAGGTGATTTCTGGGCTGCGGGCAGCTTTTTCTGGATTGGCATAGCGAAAGGTTATTGGCGTTGATTGCGCATCTGACTGCTGATACTCCAGCCCTAGGCGCGCGTCGAAAGTGTCACTTGGGTCCCAGCGCAATTTACCGCGAACACCGCTAACCGAACTATTAGGAAGATTAGCGCCACCTTGGGCCACATCTTCTAGGTGACCGTTGATCTGTTTTTTAAAGGCGGTAATCCTTGCGCCCAGTGACGACGTCAATGGCCCACTCACACCCACTTGTGATTTAAGCAGTTGGCCTGGAAAATTTTGTGGACGCTCATAACTAATGCGCGCGAAAGCCTCAAATTCAGGTGCTGGATCGCGAGTGATAACATGGACCAGCCCTGCGGTAGAGTTTTTACCGAAAAGGGTGCCCTGCGGGCCACGCAGAACTTCTACTCGCTCTAGGTCGGCGAATTCAAAATTCGCTAGCGAGGTACGCGCCAACGGCACTTCGTCTACTACAACAGAGACATTGGGCTCTACGGCAACGCTGAACACATTTGTTCCCACACCACGAATACGAATTGATGAGTTTGTGGGGTCATCTCCAGGAGTAAATCGCATTGCGGGAACAAGCTTGGTTAAGTCTTCAACGTTGTTGATCTCGTTGTCTTCTAACAACTTCCGCCCCAAGGCGGTAATTGCCATTGGTACATCCTGAAGGTTTTGTTCTCGTTTTTGTGCCGTCACAATGACTTCTTCCAATTGTGCTGCGGCTAAAGCCACACTGGAATAGGCACTAATAACAGCAAGGCCGATAATATATATGGAACGTGACACCATGACTTATTTCCCTCAGCGACGAAGATACGTCGATCTGACTCCTTTGAGTTATTGTTTTTATCGCCCACCGCCGAGCTTATAAAAATTAGCGTCTGCGGGTGCCCACAATATCTGTCTAATGGCCACACGAACCTACTCTCAATAATGTAATCGTTTACATTTATTGTCAAGCATCATTGAAAACGTCACCAACCACTTTCTCGGTATGTTGCTACGCCTGTTTTAGGCCTAACGTTGCCCAGCAAATAAGCCACTACAGTTATCTTCGTAAGATAGCGCCAGAAACAGCTCATAACCGCATATAGCCAAAATAACAATTACTGCGCGACAAATGCCGGTATGACATTGCGACTGCGAATCAGACAAACACTATCTTCGTATACGTATTCATCTTCATAGTGACCGACAAACAGCGGCTGTCCGGCCATTTCAGCAAAGCCACTTTCTTTTTTGCTGCCCATGTAAAGGGTGAGATAAACCGTTCCCCGCGCCTCACTCCCACTGTACCAATCAAGCACCACATTTGCCTGGCTGTGACGGCTCACGCGTGAGGTATCGTCATTCAGCGCAAAAAAATGTTTGCGAATAGCATCCCGGCCCTGCAGCTTAGTTTCGCCCAGCTGCCAACGGGCATCCGCGGTAAAGAGCTCTACGACTCGCTCGGGCTCGCCTAAATCAACATGGCGTGCGTACAGATTAATTGTGCGCTCACAGGCGTCTTTACGGGCAACATCCTGGCCAACACAACCACTCAGGAGTACAAAAAAAGCTATTGTTATTATGTTACAGCGCATGGTCTTCCCTTAACGTAAAAGTAATTTGAACAATGGCTCAACCGTCTGGAGGTCAGGCGACTGGCCGGTAATAAACCGTTTGTAAATATAAGATTCGCCAAGCCTAACCACCGCGTAGGCCAGCTCGTTGGCAGGCAAGGTCAATACGTATTCACCTGATTGCACACGGCTTTCCACTAACTGCTGAACCCACGCGACGATTCGCTTTTGAAAACCGCCATCTGCTAGTGTCAGCAAGCGCATAGCAGCCTCCCCCTCACGATCCAGAAAGGCATTCATTGCAGCGTTATTTACCACCTGTCGAATAAAACTTGCTAAAACCTCGGCAACATACGCCCCCCCCTTAGCGCTTGAACTCGCTTCAGCCGTTTGGATGATAGTCTGCACCCCCGCCCAAACAACCTCCATCAGCAGAGCTTCGCGACTGCCAACCCAGCGATACAAGGTCGCCCTACTAACCCCAATCTTTTCAGCGAGCTGCACCATATCTACACGGCGACCACGAGTAAATAACCGGCTCGCCTCCGAGAATACGCTTAATGGACTGGCTTTTTCGCAAGCCCCACCTTGAAGTTGTTTTTCCAAAGGCGTGCGCTTTACGATCAGTGGGGGCCTCATAAATCTCTCTGCTGGCTCTATGTCTTAGTGTAAGTACAACAAACAAATCGTATCCTATATTTGTTATATTTTCGACACACTTTTATTATATGTATCACCCTGCTATTGTCTCCGCTCCACTTTGGCCGCAATGAGCAGAAAAACGCCATGATCAGCAAACGCCGTGATTTTTTAAAATCCAGTCTATCAATCGGTGTACTTGCGACATTAAATGGCGGTTGCGCCAGTCCGTCAAAAAAGGGAATGTTGGCGACTCAGAGCCCTTATGGTCATTGGCGCACGCGCCGGCAACTGCCGGAGTTTATTGCAAGCGGAATCGCGGATGGTTCTCGGCGGGTGCATATGATGGGCAACCGAGCACTACAACTGCAAGCGGGCAGCGACGGCACAGTGGGCGTCTATGAGGAATCAGAAGGCCAGCGCTGGTTATTCTACGGCGACGAAGTTTCTGGAACAGGCGAGTCGATTGTGCAGCTTCACAACCAAAGCTGGGGCTCCGCCAGAGACTTATGGCCGACATCAGGCAAAACCCAACTGACCTATGCCAGCACCTGGTTTGACGTTCAGTGCGCAAAGCAAGGCTTAAGCTTAACGCGAAGATTGCTTTGCCCAGAGGGCGATGTCCCATGGCTATTTATTGAAATAACGCTCGAGCTCGCCACGAATAGCCCTGCGCTGACATTTGTTCACACAGAACACTGGCAACTCAAACCCCGCTTACTTCAGCTCTTTGAACCTAAGGCGCAACGCGATAAGCGCGCCGCGTCAATTAACCATACGCTGCACTTCACATCAAACCGGGCCAGTGCAACAGAAGACTTTAGCGCCGTTGATAACGCCGTTGGCCGACCACGAAAGCTGACACTAGAATCACTTAGCAATGCGCAAACCCGTATGACGGTATTGACGGGAAAAAATCCAGCATTGCAGGCAGTATCCACCATTCAACTTAAACCCGGTAATACAACTAAACTCTTCTTTCGTCTTGGTCTATTGCCTGAAACTGAAGACAGCCATACCGCTACATCTGACTTTTTCGAAGACAATCTCAAGCAGCTACAACAGCGCATTCCCCGCGCCAATATCGCCTTCAAACCCGAAAGCAGCCATGAGATCAGTTGGCACGCTGCCTGCCTTTCAGGTGGTGCAAATCGAGACGCGGTGCTGGGCGGGCACAGTCTGAACCAAGGCTCTGCCTATGCGTTTCTCGCGGGCGGCAATGCAGCAGCACGCGATCAATTACAGCATGCTATTCCACTGATTTACACCGAACCCAAGCTGGCGTTATCGATTTTGCGCAACAGCTGCAGCTGGTGTTCTCCCGATGGCGACCTGCCTTACGCACTTGCCGGCAACAAGCTCCCCTTTACACAAATGTTCCGGCCATCTGACCAAAACCTTTGGGCGCTCTGGTTAGCCGCAGAATACGGCATAGCAACTGGCGACTTAGCCGCATTCAATGAGATCGTGCCATTCCATCCGGTCTATCAGGCTGCGCCAGTTTCCTTAAAAGAAAACCTTATAAGACAATTCCATTTTCTGAAAAACCAGGTTGGTCTCGGCGCAAGGGGACACATCCGTATACTCAATGCCGATTGGAATGATCTTGCATTGGAGGTCAGCGGTGGCGACAAAGCAGCCATGCAAGCGGAGGGTGGCTCGGTTTTGAACTCAGCCATGGCAGCCTGGGTGCTACCAGTATTTGCCGCACTGCTCGACAAACTTGGCGAGCACGCTGAAGCCAATCAAGCGCGATTATTAGCGGAAACGCTGCGCCTAAAAGTGGTGGCCGCATGGAACGGGCGCTGGTTTGATCGTGCCTATGCCCCTGATGGTGGTGTTGTGGGTCGCGATGCATGCTGGCTTGAAGTTCAACCATGGGCAATTCTATGCGGTGCTTGCGACAGAGCACAGGCCGCGCAACTACTAGATACTATTGACAATATGCACCGTAAAAATAGCCCCCTCGGTGCTAGAGTAGTTTGGCCACTGCCAAATTCACCACATGCCGGCATGGGTATACGCGGCGGCATTTGGTACTCCGTCAATATGACCTTGGTTTGGGCTGCATCCACAGTCTCTGCGCTGTATGCCCAAGACGAGTGGGGTCGCATGACCCTAGCCTCGCACTCAAAATACCTCCCCAAGAGCTGGGCTGGCACACTCAGTGGCCCCGATGCATGGAACAGTCCCGAAACTGAGCGACCAGGTGAAACCTGGGCTTATCCCTGGCTATCGATGCAAGACTATCCCACAGGGAATATGCACAGCCATTCTCAACCCCTGCTCGCATACCTGCGCTTACTGGGAATTTGCCCACTAGCTGACGGTACACTGCAATGTGGACGCGGCAGCTTCGACAGCGCAATTATAAAATTAAACGAGGATGGCCACGGATATTGGCGAGGCGCAGGCAACATCACCCTGACTACAGAACACGGCAAGACCAACGGTACGCATGCAGTTAACTTTTAAATAACAAAAACATGAATGGGGTCATGACTTAATGGTAATAAAAAAATTACACCGCTGGTATATAACGACTCTGATAGCGACCTCTGTACTGATCAATCCCAGTACTGCGCTTGCCAAAGTCACCGACAAAAGCACCACTATAAAGCAAGGTGGATTTATAGAAGAGGTACTGGTGACCGCCCGTAAGCGCGAGGAATCACTACAAGAAGCGCCACTAGCGATTTCTGCTTTCTCCGGACAAGCACTGGAAGAAGCCGGCATAAATAATTTCACAGATCTGCAAAACCACGTGCCCTCGCTAGACATAAGCTCCGCCTTCAAAAGCGGACTGATTACAATTCGCTCGGTAGCCCCAACCGGGGGCGGCGGGCCCTGGGCCGAGCAACCCGCAGGTATATATGTAGATGATGTATTTCAAGCTCATGCCACATCTCGACTACTTGATTTGGTCGATATTGAGAGCATTCAAGTGTTGCGGGGCCCGCAGGGTACATTGTTTGGCAAAAACACCAGCGCCGGCGCGCTGGTGATCACCAGCCAAAAGCCGTCCAATGAAAGCCATGGAAGCATTAAGCAGGTCGCGGGCAACTACGGCCGCCAAGAGACGAAATTTACCTATAACACTGCACTAATCGAAGACACGCTATTCGGCAAAATAGTTTTCAGCCGAGTCCGCCAAGATGGCTACTACGAAAATATTGTCGATGGTGAGAAGTTTTTTGGGGAACACCGCGACGCTTATGGCTTGCAACTGCGCTGGCTCGCCAGCGACAAGACCATCGTCGATATTCTGGCAACCCGCAGTCGCGACCTTGATGTTCCTCGTGCATCCAGTTGTGAAGTCGTTGACTATGGCCCTGAAGAAACGAAACCCATCATTGGCATATTGGTGACACCCGAACACCCTTATAAAAACTACAGCGAACAGTGTGCTGACGTCGCAAGCCTACCCTACGATAAAGTCGCCAACTCACCCTATCGACACAACGACAAAGGCAACGCTCAGGGTAGCTTCGATTTCCGATCAACATATATCGCCGTCAACGTGCAATATGAGGGTGACAGCTTCGATTTCAAAAGTATCACCGCTTACGGCCTTAACGAGCAGTTTGACCGAAATGCGTTTGACTCCGACCTGGATGGCACACCGCTCAATGTTGCTTACATACTGAACCGCAGCACCGTAAATCAAGATCAGCTCAGTCAAGAGTTCCAATGGTCAGGGCAAGCAATTAATGATCGTCTTAATTGGACCGCTGGTTTGTTTGGTATGCATCAGTTTTCAGGCGACGGAGAGATAGAAACCATTGGTGGGGTTGGCGGCATTCTTGGGGTTCGTTTGTCAGAGGCTGCAATTGACCCGACAGCCTCGGCTGCCGCGGCTGCCGCAGGCCTAGACCCCGATGAGACCATAGTCGTAGTCAACGTGCGCACTGCCAATGTTCCTGAGGTGAGCTCACGTACGTATGCAACTTACGGCCAACTTAGCTGGGATGCGACCGATCGCCTAGAGCTCACCGCCGGCCTACGTTACAGCCATGAATGGAAAGAGGCTGGCTCACTAAATCGCAAGCGTCAGCTCTCCCCGGGAGAAATCGACAACGGGCTAAACGCTGTGCTGTATATCCCAGCAAACCCTGGCAGTGGGGAGTTCTATTTTTCTACCACAAACCCCCTTGTTGCTGGCGCAAAACCAACTTTTCAGAATCTTCCGGGTGCACTTGGCAACCCAGTACCTATGCGATTCACAAATGACGATCAACAATCTGATGTACAGTTTCAGCAACTAACTCCGATGGTATCGGCGGCATATATTACCGGCGATGGCGAACTTTTCGATTTCCTCAACGCGTCAATGACTTACTTCACCGTTAGTGCTGGCTGGAAAGGCGGCGGCTTACGACCAACAACTGACGACATTATTGGATTTGACCCAGAAGAGCTGATCAATTACGAATTGGGCTTCAAGCTTGACCTTTTCGACAACACCTTTCGAATTAATGGCAATGTGTTCTATATGGATTACAGTGACAAGCAGCAACTTGTGGCCATTCCCAAAGCCGGACTGGTTCAGGTAGATCAAGTGCTCACCAATGTCGACAAGGTCATCTTATCGGGCACTGAGTGGGAGATTTTCTGGAGACCTGATGCCCACTGGGAATTGAACGCGGGATTTTCCTATGTTGATGACGATATTAAGGAGTTTTTTGATAGCCGCGTTGAAGACGGCGAAATAGTTATCGTCGACCGATCAAATGAACGCTCTTTTAACACCCGCTCAACCTCGGCAAACCTTGGAATACAATTTACAACCGATACAGATCTAGGCACGTTCACAAGCCGTCTTGACGTAAGCTACAAAAGTGACTTGTATTGGGGCTTAGACGCAGGAACGTGGGAGAAACAACAAGCTCGCGAACTGACGACCTCACCGGCACACACACTCTTAGGCGGAAGAGTGACATGGACACCAGACTCGCAATGGAGGATAACACTGTGGGGGAAGAATTTAAGCAACGAACAATTTGTCGCTAATGGCCTGGGCACAACGGAAACGTTTGCCAATGTCATCACAATCAAAGCAGCACCACGCACAATAGGCATGGATGTCAGCTATGACTTTTAATCAACACACACAAAAAGGATATTGATTTTCATGAATTATGTAGCCTTTGCCGTTCCATTTTTCCTCTTGCTGATTATTGTAGAAATCACTTGGGGAATCCTGCGAAAAAATAACACCTACCGGGTCAATGATAGCATCAACAGCCTAAGTCTCGGCATGCTGAGCACACTGACAAAACTTGTCATTCTTAATATTGGCATGTTGATATTTCAGCGCATCGAACACAGCGGCCAGTGGCTCACCATGAGCACCGGCTCTGCGCTTCACTGGGTTCTAGGTATTTTACTTTATGATTTTTGCTACTACTGGTTTCATCGAATCAGCCACGAACGCATTTTGTTTTGGGGCTCCCATGTTGTGCATCATCAAAGCGAGGATTTCAATCTAAGTACCGCACTGAGACAAACCTCAACAGGTATTTTTACCACTTGGATTTTTTATCTTCCTTTGTTTTTCCTTGGCATGCCCATTGAAATGTACGTCAGCATTGCATCGCTACATCTTATTTATCAGTTCTGGATTCACACACAATTTGTGCCAAAACTCGGGCCGATTGAGTGGCTATTTGTCACACCGTCCAATCACCGCGTGCATCACGCACAAAATACCCGTTACGTCGATCGCAACTACGGCGGACTCTTATGCGTCTGGGACCGTGCCTTTGGTACGTATAGTGAAGAAAGCGATGACGAGCCCATAATTTATGGCATCACTACCCCCCTTAATACATGGAATCCATTGTGGGCAAACATGCATATTTTCACCGGCATGCTTCGCGACGCTTGGTATACACGCAGAGTAAAAGATAAGCTAAATGTTTTCACCGCCCGAACAGGCTGGCGTCCCGCCGATGTTGAAAAGCGATTTCCCTCGAGTAAATCACAACTCAACAATTTTCAAAAATACAACCCCGAGCTCAGCCGTACAAGTAAGCTCAGTCTGACGGCATTGTATCTACTGGCCACCGTCGTCTATTTCTGGTTGGTGTCGAAATCTGTAACCTTGTCATTAATGCAGCTTTACTTGTCGCTAGCCTTCACTCTGCTGATGCTTGTCAGCATAGGCATGCTTGCTGATCGATCAAAGCACAGCGGACGATGGGAATTAATACGTTTTGTGCTTTCGGTAGTGCTGCTGGGAATTGCTGACTTTGGCGGGTTTTTTGACCGCACTATTATTCTGGTGGGTACGGCGCTATTAGTAACGAGTTGCTTTTTTTCATGGCTTGCCATTATCAGCGCGAGAGCAGATAAGGATCTCGGCCAAGTCGCTCACCCCCAAGTTTAGGATGCAAATGTTTTCAAATCCAAAGTCACATAACAAATAGCTTATAATCGGGTAGTGCCGGTATGAGCCTAACATGCCTAAACCCGAGCATGATGGCCAGGCCTTTATTAAGTCAGGATATGGGCGTATCCAATGACGTCATAAAGAAAATTATTGGAGGCAGCGCGCCAGTCACGCTTGCGTTACACTTCGGCTATGTCGATGTCCGAGATGTCGCCGAAGCCCATATTCAAGCGATGAAAAACCAGATATCAGACGGCAAACGCCTCATTGTTTCAGAACGTGAAATCTGGCTCAAAGACCTTGCTGATCTTCTTGGCAATAAGAAAGCGCCACGCGTCGAGCTGCCAAATTTTTGTATTCGTATTTTTTCCCTGCTCAGTAAGGAGCTAAGAAGTGTCAGCAAAAAATTAAGCCAGAAACGAACAACACTCGCTAGCCGAGCAAAGCGTATTTTGGCATGGTTGCCCCGCGATGCAAGAAATTCGATACTGGAATCCGCGCAACAAATATGCGAACTACGCTAAACAATTAATACCTATTTATAGTCAAAAAACTTGAGCGGCCAGCGACGCTGGCTAGAGTAATGAAATCGATTGGAGCTAAAAAATGACGCAACTCAATATCATTGTTACCGGAGGGTTTGGTGAACTTGGCACCGCCGTTGCGAAGGCCTTCGCGCTACAAGGCCACAACGTCTGCAGAGCAGATTTTGCACCTCAGCCGTCGCCTTGCAATCATAAGACGCTAGACGTGGCCGGTATAGATCTAAGTAAAACCGATGATTGCCAAAAACTAGTAAGCACAGTAAAAGATGCCTTTGGCGGCATTGATGCGCTCATTAACATTGCCGGTGGTTTTTCCTGGGGCACACTCGACAGCGACGACACGCAAAGCTGGCAACGCATGTACACCATGAATTTATTAACGGCCGTAACAGTCAGCAAAGCAGCACTCGCGGAGATCAAACGTAGCGAGACTGGCCGCATCGTCAATATTGGCGCAATAGCCGCGCTATCCGCCGACGCCGGCATGGGCGCGTATACCGCTTCAAAAGCGGGCATCCATCGTTTCACCGAAGCCCTCGCCAACGAGCTACTTGGCAGCACTGTTACCGTTAACGCAATATTGCCCAGTACAATTGATACCCAAGCCAACCGCGCCTCCATGCCGGATGCCGACACTAGCAACTGGGTAAAACCCGATGCGATTGCTGACGTCATTCTCTTTTTAACGTCAGCGGCGGCAAGATCTATTTCCGGTGCGCTTATACCAATATCTAAAGGCTGTTAAATAACAACCAATAGTAGGTGTTTCGGCACCGAGGTGAATTAATAAAATTCGCTGGCCTGCTTGAGCTTTTGCATTAAGCGCTGCGTTAACGGTAATGTCAGTTCACTGCGAAAGTAGGGATAGACGTTGGCTTGCTTGGCCAGCCATGTTGTAATTCGATCGATAGGATTACCTTCGTTGTCCAACACCAGTTCGATCAGCGCATCTAAATAGGGCTTTGACCCCGCGTTCAAGATCAGCAAGTTGATCGAGCGGGCTGAACAGCGCAACTCTCGATCGGTAAGGGCTTTTGGTAGGATAAAATACGGTTGTTGCGGCAGCTCTGAGTTACCGCCAATGACCCGGTAAACCAGCTTGTCATTGATGATAGCCTGAATCAGGCAAAGGGCAAAAAGGGGCCCGACGAGTGGCTACCACCCAATCAATCTTCCAACGCCTTAACCATTATCGAGCTTAATCGACTACCCGCATTACGGTGCTTTGAAATTGTTTGATAAGCATCAGATTGCATCCAAGCGAAGGCAGACTCTTTTGAGGGAAACTCAATAAGCACTGAGCGAGTAGCTTCCCACTCACCAGCAATAACTAACGGGTCTTCATCGACACTTAACAATTTACCGTCAAATTTTGAGAAGATCTCCTCAAATTGACTTTCATACTTATCGTACTCAGTGCGGTCAGTGATAGTGAGCCTAGAAAGAATATATACAGTCATATTATTTTACTCGTTAGGATAATGGAGCTTAGATCTGTAGTAATAAATGCGTGCCTTTCTCAAATTGATCAAAAAACACTCACTCTGACTCCGTTAATTGTTGATTATTCAATTAACGCCGGTAACAATCGTGGAGCAAGTTGACGGGGTTTTTGGCACAAAAAGCGTGACAGGTTGCGGAATCCATTGCTTACCCTGGTTATATGCTGAGTTACCCGAAAAAACAAGCACCGGCATCCTCGCTGACAATGGTCAGAAACTCTTCGAAATATGGCACACTTGGCGCTGGCTGGTAACTGTGCCATTTTAAATCTTGGCGTTGCCAGTATATTTTCCAGAGTTTTTCCTTTTTGACATATGTAGCTTTGGCAAAAGGCTGCTCCATTTTCTTTTCTGGGTCTCGCCAATCAGGGCGAATTTCAATTAACTCTACACTTTGATTTTTGATGCGATAACCAAAATCAAATTGGTTGCGTACATGTACGGGCGGTCTCTTAGCTACAAGAAACTTTTCAAGCTCACGTTCACATCTTTTTACTTCAAATTCACTGATTGCCATGATTATTTCTTGATTAAGACTTGTATATAACAGTTCGCAGTTTATTATAACGACTCAGGCCATATATTACTTTGGCCCCCTTATCAAGAAAAGGGCTTCAATGCTGGTTGATAAATAATAAGACAATCAATGAGATGGCGGCGTTGTTATTAGCGAGCGCCGGTCAAACGAAGACTAATTCCTTATATCTCTGCCAAACATCCATTTCCCCTGATCATATCGCGTAATTTAAAAATATCAATCAGTTAAGTCACTCGCCATTATGTTAATGGGAAGCACTCTCTTGTACACATGCCCTGACGAAGTGGAAGCTGCGACTGACCGCTATTGACAGAGGAGCCTTTGGTACTGGCTTTTTATATCGGATGTCCTGGTCTGACGAAGGCGACTTGTTTCGTGAAAATCGAGTAATGTTGTAAAGTGTACCTAAATAGCTTGGCAAACAATTCCTGCCTGGGATGTTTGGCTGAATGACAAACTCAATATGTTGACCACTTAGCTTTTGTGGCACAACCGTAATTGGCACAAACCAAGAGGTCAACGACCACTTAACACCAGCGCCTACGAACATTCGGATTATGGAGCTAAGAGGTCAAATTCGGGAGTTTTGAAAATTGGATGGGCACAGTTTGGGCACGATTTGGGCACAGCCAAATTTCAGGCATAAAAAAACCCAGACCAGAAGTCTAGGTTTCTTTATATAAGTCAAAGACTTATGTATGGTGCGCCCGGGAGGATTCGAACCTCCGACCGCTCGGTTCGTAGCCGAGTACTCTATCCAGCTGAGCTACGGGCGCTCAGGGGGCGTACTATATGGATGTCGCCCTTTGCTGTCAACGACTTACTGAAATAAATTCTAAAAATCATTACTTTGCTCAAAAAATCGCCAACACATTGATAACTATAAGCAATAAATTATTATATCACCATGATTTGCCTAAGCTCGACACCCAAACCCAAGGTATATTAAGAGTCATAAAGGCCCCATTCTACGCGCTGAGCCTCAATCTAGCTTAATACCCCCTCCGCCCTCAATGTCGCCAACATCGCCTCGTCATAAGCTGCCAAGCGGGTTAATGTCGCGTCGGTATCTGCACCTGGACGCGGTGCGCCACTGCGCACCTCTGGTTCGGTGCGACTAAATTTAGGGGCTGGCCCCGGCTGGATATGACCATCGACTTCTATAAACGATTTCCGCGCGACATTATGGGGGTGTTTGGGTGCCTCTTTCATTGACAGTATTGGGGCTACACAGGCGTCGCTACCATCAAAAATATCACACCATTCGTCACGTGTTTTGGTTTTAAACAGAATCGTGATTTTTGCTTTCATATCCGGCCAGCGAACCATATCAAGTTGCGGCTCGAAATCACTGTCCGCTATGCCCAGCTTGTCTTTCAATATGGCATAAAACTGGGGCTCGATCGGTCCGATGGACATGAATTTACCGTCGCGGGTTTCGTAGGTTTCATAAAAATGAGAGCCGCTATCCAAGAGGTTAACACCGCGCTCATCGCGCCAATCAAACAGGCCGGTATTTAGACTGCTGTACATCATATGCATGAGTGATGCAGACCCCTCAACCATCGAGGTATCGACCACCTGCCCTTTGCCGCTGCGGGTAGCTTCGAGCATAGCGGATACCACCCCAAAGGCTAGATACATACCGCCACCACCAAAGTCACCCACCAAGTTCAATGGCGGCACCGGCTTTTCGCCAGCACGACCAATCCCGTGGAGCGCACCCGACAGAGAAATATAGTTAATATCGTGGCCAGCAGTTTGCGATAGTGGTCCGGTTTGTCCCCAGCCGGTCATCCGTCCATACACAAGTTTGGGATTGCGTGCCGCGCAATCATCTGGGCCAATACCTAAACGCTCGGTGACACCGGGGCGAAAACCTTCAATTAAGGCATCGGCGGTTTCACAGAGTTTTAATACTACCTCCACAGCACGAGGGTCTTTGAGATTTAAGGCAATGGATTTTTTACCGCGCTCGCTAATACTGTTTATTACCGGCGCATCTTTTGCAGCAGATTTCCGGGTGATGGAAATAACTTCTGCACCCATATCGGCAAACATCATTCCTGCAAAAGGTGCAGGCCCAAGTCCCTCAAGCTCTATAATCCTTAGCCCAGCAAGTGGTCCCATATTCTCTCCTTTATCATGATTATCTGTTTTGCTGAAATGACGAAATTGCAATTACCACAGAGACTTTTTGCATATAATTTGTGGATTAAATTGCGTAGTGAATCAACAATAACGCTTCAGTATGTTCAGCTTCATATCACTTATTGGCTTACTTATTGCGGCGCGGATTCAACACTCAGTTTTAAGTATTCAGCTTACTTCTAAAGCTTTGGCCATATTGCTCGCAATAGTGGCAGCAATTTTTTTCGCGCGCTCAGTTTTAAGGCCAGCGAAATAGAGATCGGCAGTATCAATAAAATAGCTTAACCACTGTTCAAAATCTGCCTTTTGCAAAGCCTGCTTACTATGTAGTTCGCGGTGAATATTCATGGTGTGACGTTGATAAGCAGTATCACCAAGGAGCAGTTTTTGCCAGTAGGCTTGAATACGGGGGAAGTGTTCACGAATGTCAATATTGGCGACATCGACAAAGATAGGGGCCAGTCGCTCATCTGCTAGTAAACAGGCGTAGAAAGCCTCAACGAATTGCGCAATACGCTCAGGACTATCGAGATCAGGTTTCAGTGCTGGAGGATCGCTAGTCATAAATATTGGGCTCGACTGTCAGCGAGACAGTTAGCAAGTAGTACTGTCACCAAGCTGGGTTAAACAACTTGGCGCCAGCTTACTCAGGAAGGCTTATTTTTTCTTTTTACTCGATTTTTTTGTCACAAACTTCATCAGGCGCTGCTTACGATCTACCTGGCGCTTAGTGAGGACATTTTTCTTGCCCTCAAAGGGGTTTTCCGAGGTCTTGAATTCAATTTTGATGGGCGTACCCATCATTTTCAATTCGCGACGAAAGACTTTTTCTAAATAGCGGACATAGCTGCCGGGGACTTTTTCAGTCTGGTTGCCGTGAATAACGATAATCGGAGGATTTTGACCACCAGGGTGGGCATAACGTAATTTAATACGGCGGCCATGAATCATCGGTGGCGAGTGGTCGTGTATTGCCCCTTCCAGAATGGTGGTCAGCATACGGGTTTGTAACTGTCGAGTGGCCGACTCGTAGGCCTTTTCAATCGACTCATAGAGATGACCTACGCCAGTGCCGTGTAGCGCCGAAATAAAGTGGATCTCGGCAAAATCAATAAACTGTAAGCGACGATCCAGTTCGCTTTTTATACGTTCTTTTTGTTCATTGGTCAGACCATCCCATTTATTGATGGCAACCACCACCGCGCGGCCGGCATCAACCACTTGGCCAAGCAGGTGTAAATCTTGATCAACAATATTTTCCCGACCATCCATGACCAGAACAACCACATTAGCGTCGTCAATGGCCTTCAAGGTTTTTACAATCGAGAATTTTTCAACCGTCTCAGTGATACTTTTGCGCTTGCGTATACCCGCAGTATCAATCAGCGTATAGCCCTCGCCTTCACGCTCAAAGTTGATATACACACTGTCGCGAGTAGTACCAGGCTGGTCAAACACCACCACCCGATCTTCGCCCAACATGCGGTTAACTAACGTCGATTTACCGACATTAGGCCGACCCACTACCGCAATTTTCTTGCCTGTTGCTAAGGCGGCCTGTGCATCGTCAGCTTCTGGTGGGAACTCAGCCAGAACGTCCTCAATTAATTTGCGTACGCCCTTACCCTGGGTTGCGGTAAGAGGATAAATGGTCGCTGCGCCGGTTTTATAAAACTCGGCTCTGGCCACATCGGCATCGGTGCCATCCACTTTATTGGCAACAATGAATACCGGCTTGGAACAGCTGCGCAAGTGTTTGATTAAGCCTTCATCAGCCGGCATTAATCCCGCTTTGGCATCGAGCATAAGCAAAACCGCGTCGGCCTCATCAATGGCCAGTAAAGATTGCTGCGCCATGGGGCCGTCGATACCCTCTTCATCACCATTGATACCGCCGGTATCAATCACAATAAAGCGGCGATTGCCCTGACTGGCCTCGCCGTATTTACGATCGCGGGTTAAACCTGGGAAGTTGGCCACCAGAGCATCACGGCTCTTGGTTAGGCGGTTGAACAGAGTTGATTTGCCGACATTCGGGCGGCCTACCAAGGCAATTACTGGAACCATAATATTTTATACAACTCTGCTCAGCGCGTAGGCCGGAATATCAATTTAAAGATCTTGTAATTTATAGGCGGCTAATTTGCCGCTATTGCCATACACGTATAACAATTCACCATCGGCTATCATCGGAGCACGCAGGCCATCTCTATCAACCCGTGTGCGGGCCATAAGATGGCCATCAACTTGGGCCAACATATGCAAATAGCCTTCAAAATCACCCACCCCGATAGCGCCTGAAAACGCCACCGGCTCAGTCAATTCACGACGCGCCAATACAGTTTGGGTCCAGCGCGCATCCTGGCCATTGCCATCAAGGGCGCTGATACTACCATCGGAACCAACAATGTAGACATTGCCAAGGGCCGTAATCGCACCCACATAGCTAGAGGTATCTTTTACCCAGAGGCCTCGACCACTATTGATATCAACACCCATCACCTGGCCTTGATAACCGGTGGCCACAACAGTTTGGCCATCTTCCATGACCAGTAGGCGGCCATCAACATCCACTAGACGTTCAATTTCAGTGCTGCCTTGGGGTACGGATATACGTTGCTCCCAACGCATGGCACCATTTTCTAAATCAAAAGCAGCCACGCGGCCATTGGCAAAACCAATCATCACCATATCACTGATGATTCTGGGCGTACTGGTTCCGCGCAAGGTCAACCTTGGCACCTGTGAAGCATAGCTCCACATCGGCTTGCCATCGGCAAAGGTAAAGGCGTGGACTTCGCCGCTATAGGTTTGAGCAATCACTACATCGCCATTGCTCTGCGGAGCGCTAAGCACTTCACCATTCACTTCGGCTCGCCAAATAACATCACCGGTCAAGCGGTCAAGCGCCACGACTTCGCCGTCAGAGGTGCCCACAAACAGAAATGTGCCATACACACCGACGCCACCAGAAATACGCAGATCGAGCGATTTTTTCCAACGTTTATCGCCGTTGCGTTTATCAAGCGCCGCGATTTTGCCATCGGAAGAGGCAATAAAAATATCGTCTCCATCAATCACTGGAGCAATGCGATGATAAGCCTCACCCTGACCATCGCCAATGGAATATGACCAAGCTTTGTGCAGCTTTTTCTCGGCCTGAAAATCCGTCAGTGCAGCTGGCTCACGGCTGGTTGGCTCTGAAGCACAGGCCACCATCAATACCGTTGCGAGGGCAACGCTGAGCTTGCGAATCAAGGTCATTACTTAACCCCTTCAGTTGATTTAGCTACCAATAAATCATTAATTTTCAAGTCTAAAAGGCCATTATTGCTAGGCACTTCCTGCTCGCGGGCAAGGGCTTTAGATTTTTGGTAAGCCGCCAGAGCGCCAACTTTATCACCTTGAGTAAACAGAATATCGCCGCGTAACTCCTCTGCCTGTACGGCGTAACTAGTGTCAGCCAGCTTATTCAAACTGGAGATAGCGGCATCGCTGTCAGATTGAGCAAACTGCACTTGGGCCAAACGCATTTGCGCCTGGGCTTTAATTTCGGCCGCGGGGCGCTGGCCCAAGACCCATTCCAGCTCTTGCACAGCAGCGTCGTAATCGCCCGCTTGCACAGCGTACTTGGCATTGTACAAGCCGGCAAACTGTCCGTAACTCAAGCCGGCATACTGGTCTTTTAAGCTATCAGCCAAATGCTGAGCAGTACCTGCACTGGTGCCGTCGCGCTGCACTGCATTGTCTGCCAACAATAAATTATCGAAAATGGCCGATGCTTCCGCTGCTTGGGTTTGTTGATGCCCCTGCCAACCCCTCCAACCAAATACTAGAGCCAATGCCAAACCGATACCAAATACGGTCGATTTGCCATTTTCCTGCCACCATCTTTTAATGGCTTCTACTTGTTCTTCTTCTGTACGATATGTGTCCACTGAGCATCCTCTTCGACGTATTCGGTCGCCTTAAAAATGGTTGTTACGGATATGGTCAATCAAGTCTGGCAATGCTACCAGTTGTTGTTCACCTTGTGCGACACGAAGTGATTTAAGTGCCACTTTATCGTCTGCTAATTCGTCTTCGCCAACCACAATGGCCAGACTGGCCCCGCTTTTGTCGGCTTTTTTAAACTGACTTTTAAAACTGCCGCCACCGCAATTCACCACAACTCGCACATCGTTCATTGAATCGCGGAGCTGCTCGGCGATTTTCAAGGCCTCAATCTCGGCTTTGTCGCCCATTGAGACAATAAAAATGTCAGCTTGTGCCGCTGTTTCTGGCGCTACTGCCAAGGTTTCTAGCATCAGGCATAAACGTTCTATGCCCATGGCAAAGCCCACCGCAGGGGTCGGCTTACCGCCCAGCTGTTCAACCAGGCCATCATAGCGACCACCAGCACACACTGTGCCCTGAGCACCGAGCTTATCGGTGGTCCATTCAAACACTGTCAGACCGTAATAATCCAGCCCGCGCACTAACCGGGTATTGAGCTTGTAAGTAATGCCCGCTGCATCCAGACGCGCGCACAGCCCATTAAAGTGTGCCCGCGAAGTCTCGTCTAGATAATCACTTAGCACCGGCGCATTGATCAGCAATTCGCGAGTTTTGGGATCTTTGCTGTCGAGTACTCGCAGCGGATTTGTCAAAAGGCGACGCTGACTGTCTTCATCCAGCTCATCTTTAAAGCCACTGAGATAATCCACTAGGGCCTGACGATACGTCGCGCGAGATTCACTACTGCCAATACTGTTCAATTCCAGAGTCAGTGCATCACTGATCCCCAGCTCACGCCACAAGCGCGCACTGAGTAAGATCAATTCGGCATCGATATCCGGCCCAGTCATACCAAAGGTTTCAACACCCACTTGGTGGAACTGACGCAGACGGCCTTTTTGAGGGCGCTCGTGACGGAACATCGGCCCGGTATACCACAGCCGTTGAATTTGATTGTGCAGCAGGCCGCCTTGATCACAGGCACGCACACAACTCGCCGTACCTTCTGGCCGCAGTGTTAAGCTGTCGCCGTTGCGGTCGGCAAAGGTGTACATTTCTTTTTCAACGATATCGGTCACTTCACCGATAGAGCGCTTAAACAGTTCAGTGTGCTCCACAATAGGAAAGCGAATTTCGCTGTAACCGTAGCGGCTCAGCACATTGCGGATAGCCCCTTCCAAATACTGCCAGAGCGGCGTTTCCGTGGGCAAAATGTCGTTCATGCCGCGAATAGATTGTATACGTGCCAAAACCAAGTCCTGTTAATTAAGCGGTGAGTCAGCAGCCTTAGCCGCGAGCGATCAGATCTTTTTCCTGAGCTGCCTTGATGGCGATTTTGTCCCGAATTAATTTTTCGAGATGATCGACTAGGCCTTCATTTTTAAATTTATGGTCCGGCTTGCCGTCCACGTACACCAGATTATTCGGGGTACCACCAGTCAGACCAATTTCAGCTTCCTTGGCTTCGCCGGGGCCATTGACGATGCAACCGATAACCGCCACATCGAGCGGGATAGTGACGTCGTCCAACCGCGACTCCAACTCATTCATGGTACTGATAACGTCAAAGTTCTGCCGCGAGCAACTGGGGCAGGCAATAAAGTTAATACCCTTGGTCCGCAGCTTCAGACTTTTTAAAATTTCGTAACCGACTTTCACTTCTTCAACCGGATCGGCCGCCAAAGAAACGCGAATGGTATCGCCAATGCCGTCCATCAACAGCAGGCCTAAACCCACCGCAGATTTAACTGTACCGCCACGCAGGCCGCCAGCTTCGGTAATACCCAAGTGCAGAGGCTGATCTATTTGCGTCGCTATTTGTCGGTAGGCAGCCACCGCCATGAACACGTCCGAAGCTTTAACACTGAGTTTAAAGTCGTGGAAGTTAAGCTTATCGAGAATATCAATATGGCGCATGGCTGATTCGACCAACGCTTCTGGCGTCGGCTCGCCGTATTTGCGCTGTAATTCTTTTTCCAGCGAACCGGCATTAACGCCGATACGAATGGGAATATTGTGGTATTTCGCCGCGTCTATAACCGCCCTTACTCGATCTTCACGGCCGATATTGCCGGGATTAATCCGCAGGCAGTCTACGCCGTATTCGGCGACTTTAATGGCAATTTTATGATCAAAGTGAATATCAGCCACCAGCGGCACTGACACTTGCTTGCGTATTTCACGAAAAGCTTCAGCGGCTTCCATGCTGGGCACAGACACCCGCACAATATCAGCGCAAGCTGCTTCTAAACGTTTTATTTGCGCAACCGTGGCAGCGACATCGCAGGTTTCCGTATTGGTCATGCTCTGCACTGAAATGGGTGCATCACCACCCACCGCAACCTTACCGATATGGATCTGTCGAGAAATCCTTCGCTTTATTGGCGATGCCATTTTCATAATTCACCTACTCGAACGCGTACTGCGTTACTTGTTGCCAAGCCTTTCAATTCAATTTTTTTGCCATTATAGACCATCTGTACCGCGGGCCAATAAGCCGAATTAAAGATCACCGGCCCCAGCACCTCAAAATGTAATTTACTGCCTTGCGGTTGTACGCCGCTGACCACGACCATATTGCTACTATCGCGCAATTCAATCCATACTGATCCGCTGAACTTGAACTCTATTTCAGCTGCCGCGCTTAAAAACGGTACTTTTTCGGGTGCAGGACTGACCATCACCTCATTAGGTAATAGTGTCTCACCCAATGTTCGTGGGCTGGGAATAGTCGACAAGCTTGCCGTCCGCTCAGGCAACACTGTCACCACGATTTCCGGCCCACTGCTCTTGCCATACACCCAGTAGGACACCAGCCACATCACCAACGATACCAGCACGGCAATGACTAGCCCGGCATGACCCGGCGCTTTGGCTCTAGCCATCACCCCGCTTTTTCGTCTTTGCTTACTCTCATCGGCCCGTCGACAAATACGATCGCAATCATTCAATAGGGGCGCTTCATCCAGCCCCAAATAGCGGGCATAGATTTTGATGTAACCACGAGCAAATAGCGGCGAATTAAACCGCGAGTAATCATTACTCTCTAGTGCTTCGACATAGGTCTTGAGTAAATTCAGCGCATCAGCAACATCTAGTATGGATTTACCCGCACTGATTCGAGCGTCGCGTAAAACTGATCCTGGCGGCTCGGATAAAAGACCCTTCTGCACGTTCATAACAAGTCCTTAACGGCGTTCACCGTTGCCGTTGGCAATATAGGCCTTATACAGCAGGTACTCTTCAGATTTGGAATATAAATTCTTCAGCGCTAGGGCGAAACTTGCATGGGTATTTTTATCGTCAAACTTATCAGCCAAACGAATTCCCAGCCACAGCGCACTGGCCGACTGATTGGGGTTTTTACTGCGAAAGGCGTCGTAATAACGCTGCGATTCCGCAAAGCGACCCATGCGGTAATACACTTCAGCCAGCGCCATTAAAACATTGGCATCATCGCCCTGCATAAGAAACGCGCGTTTAAAAGCGACTGCTGCTTTTTCCAGTTCTTCCAACTTCAAATAGCAGCGACCCAGATTCACAAAAGATTCGACGCGCTTGTCATACAGCAAATCCGTAACCACCCGCTCCAACTGGCTGGCAGCGTCGCTATAGCGGCCACGAGCGTAAAGGAAAGCCGCATAGTTATTGCGTACCCGTGGCACATTGGGCGCAATGCGAATTGAACGCTCATAATAGCGCTCGGCCATTTCCAGCTCGCCAGTGTTCTGGAAAACGAGGGCCAATGCCTCAAGGGTCTCGGGGTTGTTGCTGTCTTTTTGCTCAACATATTGTAGATGGCGCTTGGCCTGACCCCAGTTACCCTGCGAAATATAACTGCGGGCCAATTGCAGAGAAGTATCAATGGCTTTTTGGTCATCCGCTTTGGAGGCAAAACCACTGCTTTTGGTAGTGACACAACCTGGCAGCAATATCAAAGCCAGCAATACCACAACAGCTCGGGTCAATACGGTGATGCCTTTTATTCTAAACAACGACATGCAGTACGCTCCCAAAAAACTAAACCAGACGAATAACTTGTTCCGACTCCGCACGCTGACGATGTCGTTCACTGCGCTTGGTACGGTCTTGCACCTGCCCCGCCAATTGACCACAGGCGGCATCAATATCATCACCGCGCGGCGTGCGCACCGTGGTGACGTAACCAGCTTGAGTCATTACTTCCCAAAAACGGTTGATGGCATTTTTGCTGGGTCGAGTGTAATCCGACAGTGAAAACGGATTAAAGGGAATTAAATTCACCTTGCAAGGCAGTACTCGCAAGACCTCAGCCAATTCCCTAGCATGGTCAAGACCATCATTCACCCCAGCAATCAGGGTGTATTCAATGGTCACCACACGATGAGTGTCTTGCTGTTTGTCGAGGTAGCGCTGGCAAGCAGCCAGCAACTCGGCAATCGGGTATTTCTTGTTAATCGGCACCAATTGGCTACGCAGCGCGTCATTGGGTGCGTGCAGGGATATGGCTAGGGACACTTGCGATACATCACCAAGTTTATCCAACATCGGCACCACGCCAGAGGTGCTCAAGGTGACCCTGCGCTTAGACAGACCATAGCCGAAATCGTCGAGCATTAGGCTCATCGCATCGACTACGTTGTCAAAATTCAACAGCGGTTCACCCATGCCCATCATCACCACATTGGTAACAACACGCTTATTGTCATTTTTAAAGCCATCATAGGACTTTATCGCTAACCACACCTGACCAATAATTTCTGAAGCGGTGAGATCGCGCATAAAACCCTGCTTACCGGTCGCGCAAAAACTACAATCTAGACTGCAACCCACTTGCGAAGAAACACAGAGGGTGCCGCGCTGACCATCAGGAATAAATACCGTTTCAACCAGATTATTACCGCCAACTTCGACCGCCCATTTGCGGGTGCCGTCCTTGGAATTGAGTTGTTTTACGACATTGGGAGGACGAATCTCGGCAAGTTCCTGCAGCTTGGCCCGCAGGGGCTTGCCGAGATTGGTCATCTCTTCAAAATTATCGATCCCCGAGTGGTGTATCCACTTGAGGATCTGCTGAGCACGAAACGGCTTTTCACCAATGGAGACCAAATAGTCTTCCAGCTTTTTGCGGGACATACCGAGCAAATTGACTCGTGCCTGCTGAACTGCGGTGATTTCTGTTGCCATTATCGAGCCCTGCAATGAGAGTGGACGTGCTTAAACGCGGTCACACAGCTCACTAGTAGCGAAAAAGAATGCAATTTCACGGGCAGCTGATTCTTCAGAATCTGAACCGTGAACCGCATTTGCGTCGATAGATTCAGCGAAATCAGCACGAATAGTACCGGCTGCGGCTTCTTTGGGGTTGGTTGCACCCATCAGCTCGCGATTTTTCAATATTGCACCCTCGCCTTCCAAAACCTGAACAGTCACAGGGCCAGAAGTCATGAAATCGATTAGCGCGGGGAAAAATGGACGGCCTTTATGCTCAGCATAGAACCCTTCGGCTTGCTCACGACTCAAACGCAGCATCTTAATGGCAACAATACGCAGGCCCGCTTTTTCAAAACGAGTGTAAATTTCACCAATCACGTTTTTGCTAACGGCATCTGGCTTGGCTATTGAAAAAGTGCGTTGAACGCCCATGGGTTTTTCTCCAAAAAATATAAAAATAACAGAGCGGATGAAAAATTCACCCGTCACGAAAAATCGTCGAATTATACGCGTATTGACCGCAAATGGGTACGCGAGTAAGGGGCTGACAAGCGGATCCAGCTGGGGTTTCTACTCAAAACTGTATTTACACCAAAAATTAACGGGGCCAAGTAGTCACAACAGGACTGAAGACCACACAAAACTAGTCGCTTTCGTCCATCCAAGCAGCCTGAATGGCTTCCAGCACTTTTTCACCACTGCGCTTGGGATCGTCGTCGAAATCTTCCAACTCCATTACCCAACGACGCAAATCAACAAAATTCACATGCATAGGGTCAACATCGGGGAGTTTCTCTGCCAACTCAATGCCGATATCAAGTACATCTGTCCACTTTAAACCCATATCGCCCTACCTCGTGCCAATGACACTGTCATTTAATGCTGCTCAGACACCATATTAATCGTATAACGTGGCACTTCTACTACCAAGTCTGTATCGCCAACCTCGGCCTGGCAGCTTAGCCGCGAATCAGGCTCCAGCCCCCAAGCCTTGTCCAGCATATCCTCTTCCAGCTCATCGGCCTCGTTGAGGCTATTAATTCCCTCGCGGACAATGACATGGCAGGTAGTGCAGGCACAGGACTTTTCACAGGCGTGCTCAATATTAATGCCATTGGCGAGCATAACATCGCAAATGGTTTCGCCGGTTTTAGCTTCAAGTACATCACCCTCAGGGCAAAGTGCTTCATTTGGTAAAATAATGATGCGCGGCATCTTAGATCCTTACAATTCGTCTACTCGCCGACCGGCAAGTGCGTGATTAATACTGGAGTCCATACGGCGTTCAGCAAAGACTTCACTGGATTTACCCACTATTTCAATATGTCTGGCAATACTGGCGGTAGTGCCCTGTTGACGCTCATGGTCTAGCGCCTCCATTTTAGACAGTAAATCCTGCTGCTCTGTTTCAGACAGCATGGCCTCGCCATCCTGCAACAACGCTGCCGATAAAGCCTGCAACAAGGCCTCCGCCTCTATTTGCTGCTCACGCAAGGCTCTTGCATCTTTATCTAATGCCGCCGAGGCAAAGGATTGCTGCAGCATATCGGCAATATCGGTATCGTTAAGCCCATAAGCGGGCTTCACCGCCACATGGCTTTCAACACCGGTACTCTCCTCGGTGGCAAATACCTGCAGCAAACCATCGGCATCCACTTGAAATTTAACTTTAATTCGCGCCGCGCCCGCTACCATCGGGGGAATACCCTGTAATTCAAATCGCGCCAGTGAGCGACAGTCTTCTACCAACTCTCTCTCACCCTGCACGACATGAATAACCATGGCGGTTTGGCCATCTTTAAAAGTGGTAAATTCCTGAGCCATGGCCACTGGAATAGTAGTATTGCGATGGATTATTTTTTCAGTCAAGCCGCCCATGGTCTCAATACCCAGCGACAGAGGGATCACATCCAATAGCAGCATTTCGTCGCCACTGCGGTTACCAACCAGCTGATCTGCTTGCAACGCCGCACCCAAGGCCACCACGCGATCGGGATCGAGATCTACCAGCGGTTCACGACCAAACCACTCAGATACTTTTTGCCTGACTCTGGGTACTCGGGTAGACCCGCCGACCATCACCACATTGCGAATATCTTCGCTGCGCAATTTGGCATCGCGCAGCGCGCGTTTACAAGCGCGAATAGCGGTATCTATAAGCGGATCAACAAGAGTATTAAATTGATCCAGACTCAGCGTAAAGCTCACATCACCCAATCCCAAAACGGCTTCTGAGCCATCACTTAATGCTTCTTTCGCACTGCGAGCGGCGGTTAACAGGCTGCGCTGCTGAAATATATCTAGCTGCTGCAGACCGCTTTTGACCAAAAACCACTCGGCAATAGCATGATCAAAATCATCGCCACCTAGGGCTGAATCGCCACCCGTAGAAAGAACTTCGAACACGCCCTTGGTGAGCTGCAATACCGAAATATCAAAGGTGCCACCGCCAAGGTCAAAAACCGCAATAGCAGCCTCTTCTTTTTGATCCAGGCCATAGGCGACAGCAGCGGCGGTAGGTTCATTCAATAAGCGCAAAACATGGATACCGGCAATTTTAGCGGCATCCTTGGTCGCCTGACGCTGGGCGTCATCAAAATAAGCGGGCACGGTAATTACTGCCCCGGTCAATGCACCGCCCAGGGTTTGCTCGGCACGCTGAGCCAAACTTTTGAGTATCTCAGCGGAGACCTGCACCGGCGATACCGCGCCAATCCGGGTCTGCAACTTGACCATGTCCTGACCTTGATCCATCAGCTCATAGGGCGACATTTTAGCGGCAGCCTTAACATCAGCAAAGGATCGACCCATCAATCGCTTTATGGACATCAGTGTATTGCGGGGATCTTGACTTGCTCCTGCCAATGCCTCGGCACCCACTAAAACCTGGGCTTCTTCACCGTAATATACCGCGGAAGGTAGCAGATGCTCACCGGCTAAATCCGGCAAGGTTTCGGCACTGCCACTGCGCACGCTGGCGACCAGTGAATTAGTGGTACCCAAATCAATTCCCACCGCCAATTTACGTTGGTGCGGCTCAGGAGTTTGACCTGGTTCAGAAATTTGCATCAATGCCATAATCGGCCTCAGGGCTCCCGGCGGTCCAGCCGCCATATATCAGTAGTCGAGCAATTCACTTTCTTTGAGTTCGGCTTCAGATCGCAGTTTTTCCAAAAACTGCAACTTGGCGTAGCACGCCAAGGCCTCATCGAATTGCTGCTGATTGTAGTTTCTTGTAAAAACACTTTTTTGAATATTTGCAGCTTCATCCACATCGCTATAAAACTTATCTAAGGCTGCCTCTGGGTCCTTGGCATCCTGCAATTCAGACAATTCCTCACGAAGCTGCATCTGCTGCATAAGGAATTCAGGGTCTTTAAAAGTGCTTGATGACATATCACTATTGACCCCGGCGAGCTTCAACAAATAGGCCGCCCGACGCGAGGGCGACAACAGGGTTTCATAAGCTTCATTGATAAATGAGGACTGCTGCACCGCCAGACGCCGCTCACTATCTGAGCCACTGGCAAAGCGATCCGGATGGGCCTGCTGCTGCAAGGCGCGATAAGCACTGCTTAGCACGCTAAGCTCCACTTCATAAGCCTGAGACACGCCAAACAATGCAAAATAGTTTTCTTGGGGATTAAATACTGACATCGCTATATAGCCGGCCGGCAGGGCCGCTAGACGGTGAAACTCTCACCGCAGCCACATTCAGCCGACACATTGGGGTTATTAAATTTCAAGCCCTCGTTAAGGCCTTCTTTAACAAAGTCCAACTCGGTACCTTCGAGGTATACCATGCTTTTTGGATCGATATAAACCGCCGCACCATCGCGCTCAAAGACTTGATCTTCGACTTGGGGCTCGTCCACAAATTCCAATACATAGGCCATACCGGAGCAACCAGAAGTACGCACAGCAACGCGAATACCCAAGCCCCGACCACGACCAGTCATCTGCTTTTTAATATGACCGGCCGCTGCACTTGTTACTGAAACTGGCATTTAATCTTCCTCATATCCCGACGACAAATTCACTAATCAGGAATCAGCTCTTTTCTTGCGATAATCAGCTACCGCCGCTTTAATAGCATCTTCAGCCAATACCGAGCAGTGAATCTTCACTGGTGGCAAAGCCAATTCCTGGGCGATTTCAGTGTTTTTAATCTGCGCAGCCTGGTCCAGAGTTTTGCCTTTTACCCATTCAGTTAATAATGAGCTTGACGCAATAGCTGAACCGCAGCCGTAGGTTTTAAACTTGGCGTCTTCAATCACGCCCTGCTCATTGACCTTGATCTGCAGACGCATTACGTCACCACAGGCCGGCGCACCAACCATGCCAGTGCCAATTTCATCGGCGCTGTCATCAAATTTACCGACGTTACGCGGATTCTCGTAGTGATCGAGTACTTTTTCGCTATATGCCATGATCTCGTCCTCTCGCTTTACGACTTAATGAGCCGCCCATACTATACTGTCTAAATCAACGCCATCCTTGTACATATCCCACAAGGGTGACAACTCTCGTAATTTATCCACTGCACTGCGAACTTGCTTAATGGCATAATCAACTTCTTCGCTCGTAGTAAAGCGACCGAAGGAGAAACGCAGCGAACTGTGCGCCAGCTCATCGTTCAAACCCAGCGCCCGTAGCACATAGGAAGGCTCCAGACTCGCCGAGGTACAGGCCGAGCCTGAAGAAACCGCCAAGTCTTTAAGCGACATGATCAGCGACTCACCTTCAACGAAGGCCAGGCTTACATTGAGATTACCCGGCAGACGCTGCTCAAAATCGCCATTAACAAACACTTGCTCAATATCCTTCAAACCGTCCCAGAAGCGATTGCGTAAAGCCAAGGCATGCTCAGCATCTGCCGCCATCTCCAGACGGCCAAGCTCACAGGCCTCGCCCATACCCACAATCTGGTGCGTCGGCAATGTGCCAGAGCGCATACCGCGCTCATGACCGCCACCGTGTATCTGGGCCTCCAAACGAATACGTGGCTTACGCCGCACATACAGCGCGCCAATCCCTTTGGGGCCGTACATCTTGTGTGCACACATCGACATTAAATCGACCTTCATGGCCTCCATGTCGATGGTCACTTTACCGACGGTTTGCGCCGCGTCCACATGAAACACCACGCCATTGCTACGACACACTTCGCCGATGGCAGCAATATCGCTGATTGTGCCAATTTCATTATTGGCGTGCATAATACTCACTACTACGGTGTCTTCACGGATCGCCGCAGCCACTACCTCAGCAGTGATAATGCCTTTTTCGCTAGGATTTAAATAGGTGACCTCAAAGCCCTCACGCTCAAGCTGACGACAGGTATCCAGTACCGCCTTATGCTCAATTTTAGAGGTAATAATGTGCTTGCCTTTCTTGCTATAGAAATGTGCGGCACCTTTAATCGCCAGATTATTGGATTCAGTGGCACCTGAAGTCCAAACAATCTCACGTGGGTCGGCATTTAATAAATCAGCCACTTGGCGACGAGCATTTTCAACCGCTTCTTCGGCTTTCCAGCCAAACATATGGGAGCGGGATGCCGGGTTGCCAAAATTTCCGACATTGGTCAGGCAGGCCATCATCTTCTCGGCTACACGTGGGTCGACCGGCGTGGTTGCTGAGTAATCCAAATAAATCGGCAGTTGCATATACTTCTCCAAAACCTCAACGCTGCTGAGGAAATCTTTAATCTACCGCAGTCAATATGATTGACTGCGCGTTACGCGCTCGCTGACGCTGACGCGCTGATACATTCTGTACATCGCGACGCTCAACCAAACTGGCCAAACTGATGTCGCTTAAAAAATGGTGAATCTGTTCACTGAGATCTGTCCACAAATTGTGTGTCAGGCAAGTATGGCCATCCTGACAGTCGCTAGTTCCAGCGCAGCCAGTGGCATCGACACTCTCATCCACAGCGTCAATAATCTCAGCCACAAAGATGGTTTCACTGGCTCTGCTCAGGCGGTAACCACCACCGGGACCGCGAATACTACTCACCAGATTATTTCGACGCAGTTTCGCGAACAGCTGCTCCAAATAAGATAGCGAGATATCCTGACGACTGGATACATCAGCCAAGCTGATTGGACCGCGCTCACCATAGAGCGCCAGATCCAGCATCGCAGTCACTGCGTAACGTCCTTTTGTCGTCAAGCGCATAACCATACCCGTTTCATTGACGGCTCAATTATGCAATAACCAAGTAAAATGGTCAACTTTATACCCGACTATTTTAGTAGGCTTTATGATGGGCTAGGCGAGTGATTATAAAGACTCGTCGCCCTTACCGCCATCGCTAGCCTTGGCTTTGCGCACCCAGTACTGGGTTGAGGTGAGAATACCCCGCAAAATATTGACCTCCATCTCATCAAGACGGGTGCGCTGATACAGACGACGAAGCCGTGTCATCAACTTTTTAGGGGCTTCGGGCCGTAAAAAATGGATATCGCGCAAAGTTTCCTCAAGGTGAACCAAGTAGCGTTCCAAGTCCTCGGCTCCAGCCATCGGTACATCCCAATCCGCCATATCGTTAGTGTCCAACTCACCACTGACGTTTTGCATACGCAGCTCATAAGCCATAACTTGTACGGCCATCGCAATATTCAATGAACTGTAATCAGGATTAGCAGGAATATGCACATGCAAATTGCAGCGCTGTAGCTCCTCATTGGTAAGACCGCGATCTTCACGACCAAATACCACTGCCACTTTATGGTTTGAGGCAGCCTCAGTATAAGCGCGAGCCATACAGCTGCGGGGATCTAACAAGGGCCAGGGCACCGTGCGCTCACGAGCGCTGGTGCCTATAACCAACTGACAACCGCTTATTGCCTCAGCAAGACTTTCACAGACAATGGCCGAATCCAAAACATCTCCGGCACTGGCCGCCCGCCAAGTCGCTTCATCATGAGGATACTTTTGAGGCTCCACCAAATACAGCTGACTCAGGCACATATTTTTCATTGCCCGCGCTACCGCCCCGATGTTGCCGGGATGGGAAGTATTCACCAGTACAATACGAATATTATCTAGGGGACTCGATTGAGATGCGGACTGAGAAGATGTTGGCGAACTCATAGTTAAGGCTCTTTTTGCAAGGCGCGTATTCTAACAGACCTAAAGCCTCAGGTCAGGGGCTCAGATTTGAGACTCCGGAACCCAATGTAATTCCAAGCCAGGTTCGCCGGGAGCGCTGAGAAAACCCTCGCAAATAGCACGATCAGCTATGGCCGCCAACTCTTCACCACAATATATCAATGGCAAGCGATCACGCTGCCAAGTCGGAACCCCCCACTCTTGCAGCAATTTCTTTAAGGGCCGACTATGAGCATGCCCAGCCAGGCGACAGCGTTCACCGCCGCGACGAAAACGTACCGTCATCAGCTTCCCTCTCGCCGTAAAAGCCCCTCCCGAAACTGCTCTCAAGCAGCCTGCACCGGTAATTGTCAGCACTTCGCTACTATCCCAAGATAATTCAGCGGGCAGAGTCAACTGGGGTTTTGCATGGAGCTCGCAATGCAAGTGACCGCGATAGGCCCGTAAGCGTAAGCGCAAACCAGAGCCAGAGCCCAGCACAAATACAGACTGGCGATCGCAGCCTGCCTCGATAAATTGCGCCACAAGTGTGTCCAGCTGCACCGATGTCAAAGCGACACCCGCCGCCGCCAATACGAACTCTCGCAATATAGCCCGCTGGCGAATCTCCTGCAGCTCAGCCACTCCCTCCAAATCTAGACTGCCACCCTCACTTTGCAAACGCTGCAAATCTGCGGCCACATAGCTTTTCAATAGTGCGGCGGCTTCTGACTGCAACTTTGCCGCTCGACCAAAGCTGCGCCGGTAGGCTGGCCAATTCTCAGCAAACAAGGGCATAACCTTGTGACGAAGAAAATTTCGGCGGTAGTGAGTATCCTGATTGCTGGGGTCATCAATCCAATTTAAGCCCTGACTCTGAGCATATCCGCTCAATTCAGCCTTTGGAATATCCAGCAAAGGCCGGACCAGACAGGCGAGTCCAATGGCCCGAGTGGCTGGGATGGCCGCCAAACCCTCAAGACCGGAGCCGCGCAGCAAACGCAATAACAAGGTTTCGGCTTGATCATCTTGATGATGCGCCATCAACAGGACATCAGACTCCTCCAGCTCTTGTTCAAATATTTGATAACGAGCTTGCCGCGCCTGACTTTCAATACCGCGACCGTCGTCAAGCAAGCGCACAGCCCGCGTCCGCAGAGGAATATCGTAATGATCACACTGGGCCTGGCAATGCTGGGCCCAAGCCGAGGATGCGGCCTGTAATTGATGATTTACATGAATGGCATGTACTTCAGGAAATGGTAACTTTTGTAATAGCGCCTGCTTTCGCAGGCCGCAGATTGCATGTAATAAAACATGGGAATCAAGTCCGCCGCTAAAGGCAACAAACCAGCGCCGATGCGCCAAGTAGGGTACTAAAGCAGCCGGTAGATCAGCCAATTGCTGTGTCATTACAGACTCCGTCACCCCGATTCAGAACCGGGGCTGGGATTAGCTGACGCCGTAGGACATCAGTCGCGCATAACGAGTATCGAGCAGATCCTTCTCAGACAGAGTCTGCAGACGCTTGATCTCCTTGATTAGGTGGTCGCTCACCCGCTTGGCACTTAAGTCGATATCGCGGTGAGCGCCACCACTGGGCTCGGGGATAGTGGCATCAACAATACCCAACTCCTGCAACACTGTTGAGGTTAAACCCATGGCCTCGGCCGCATCGGGAGCAAACTCAGTGCTTTTCCAAATAATATTGGCACAGCCTTCTGGCGAGATAACGAAGTAGGTAGAGTACTGCAGCATAGCAATATGGTCGCCCACGCCAATACCCAGGGCGCCGCCGGAGCTGCCCTCGCCGATCACCACACAGACAATAGGCGTTTTCAGCCGTGACATCACCGCTAAGTTCTTGGCAATGGCCTCACTAATACCGCGCTCCTCACTATCAATACCCGGATAAGCGCCGGGAGTATCAATCAGGGTAACGATAGGTAGACTGTAACGCTCGGCCAATTCCATCAAACGCAGGGCTTTACGATAGCCCTCGGGCTTGGGCATACCAAAATTGCGCTTTACCTTTTCGGTCACACCTCGGCCTTTTTCCTGGCCAATCACCATTACCGGCATGCCATTCAGCTTGCCAATACCACCGACAATCGCAGTGTCGTCGCCAAAATGGCGATCGCCATGCAATTCATCAAAATCGGTGAAAATACGACGAATATAATCCAAGGTATAGGGTCGCATAGGATGGCGGGCAATTTTAACCACATTCCAAGGCGTGAGATTTGAAAAAATCTTTTCGGTCAACTTGCTGCTTTTTTCCCGAAGTTTGCCGATTTCTTCGCTAATATTTAGGTCATTATCACTACCGACTAGCTGAAGCTCTTCAATCTTGGCTTCCAGCTCAGCAATGGGTTGTTCAAAATCAAGATAATTGGGATTCATTGCTTTGTTTTTTACACTCGTATTAGTCTGTTTGAGGCACTTTTTAGCGCAGTGACTGCCGCAAGCAAATAGGCCCATTCATAGCATTGATTATACGTTAATCGTAATTGATGACCACGTTATTTACGCCACACTCTTCACGCAGTCGTATTAATAACTCATCATTTGCTAGGATCCGCCAATTGTCACCAAGGCGAATACGTGCCTGCCCCTCACTGCGGCGATAATGAATTACCACCGGGCAACGTCCGCCCCGAGCCACCCCCAGTGCGCTTTTTAGGCGAATGATAGCGTCGTCATCAAGGCGATCTGCACTGAGCGAAAGCTGCAACTCTTTAGCGTGTTGATCCCGTGCTTCAGCAATACTGCGCACGGATTTAACGCGCATTTTCTTACCACCGCTGTACTCATCATTGCTACAAATGCCTTCCACCACCAAAACGGTGTCTTTAAGCAATTTTTCGCGGCATTCATCGTAGGCATCGCTGAATAGCGCCACTTCAATGCGAGCACTGCGATCATCCAGCAACACAAAGGCCATAGTGTCACCGCGCTTATTTTTCATGGTGCGCATGCTCATCACTAAACCGGCGATGGTTTGCGAATGCTTTTCTGGGTTTAGGTCGACAATTTTCTTGGGCACGAAACGTCGCAACTCATCTTCATAGTCATCAATCGGATGACCGGTCACATAGAGACCCAGGGTTTCTTTCTCGCCCAGTAAACGCTCCTTGGTGGTCCAACGTCGCACATTGAGAAATGGCCTATAAACATCGGGCTTATCTACCGCAAGAGTTTCCCCAAACAGATCAGTCATGCCGCTTTCAGTATTTTTAGCCGATTGCTCAGCGGCCTGCACCGCTTCCGGCATGGCCGCCATCAACACCGCCCGATCCTCACCAAGGTCGTCAAAAGCACCGGAGCGAATCAGGGCCTCAATAGCTCGCTTATTGACTTTGCGGGGATCGGTGCGCTCACAGAATTCAAACAGGTTTTTGAACGGCCCACCGGCATTGCGGGCGACAATAATATTTTCAACGGGACCTTCACCCAGACCCTTAATCGCCCCAAGGCCATAGACTATTTGGCCGCGATCATTAACGGTGAACATATATTCGCCTTCATTTACCGAAGGCAATTTATAGTCCAGTTTCATTTCCCGACATTCTTCAATGAAGATAACAATCTTGTCGGTATTGTCTAATTCTGAGCTCATTACCGCCGCCATAAACGGCGCTGGGTAATGGGTTTTTAGCCAGCCGGTTTGGTAAGATACCAGGGCATAGGCCGCCGAGTGAGATTTGTTAAAACCGTAGCCCGCAAACTTCTCCATTAAGTCGAAAATATTCGAGGCTAGATCTTCAGTAAAACCTTTCTCTACTGCACCACTTAGAAATAAAACCCGCTGTTTCTCCATTTCCTCAGGCTTTTTCTTACCCATGGCACGGCGCAATAAGTCAGCGCCACCTAGTGAGTAACCACCCATCTCCTGGGCGATCTGCATAACCTGTTCCTGATACAGGATAATGCCGTAGGTCGGCCCCAATACTGGTTTGAGACAGTCGTCCTGATATTGCGGGTGGGGATAAGCCAGTTCGGCACGGCCGTGTTTACGATTGATAAAGTCATCAACCATGCCCGACTGCAATGGACCAGGTCTGAACAGAGCAACCAGTGCAATGATATCTTCAAAACAGTCCGGCAATAGGCGCTTGATCAAGTCCTTCATACCGCGGGATTCCAACTGGAACACCGCCGTAGTTTCTGCGCGCTTTAGCATTTCAAAAGTGGGGCGATCATCCAGTGGGATCGACATGATATTAAGTGGATCTTCACTGATTTTGGCACGCTGGGCATTGACGATTTTCAGCGCCCAATCAATGATCGTCAGGGTCCGCAAACCCAAAAAGTCAAACTTAACCAAACCCGCTTCTTCAACATCATTCTTGTCAAACTGAGTGACCAAACCACCACCGGTATCATCGCAGTACAGTGGTGCAAAATCAGTGAGTTTTGACGGGGCAATAACCACCCCACCGGCGTGTTTACCCACGCCCCGCACTACCCCTTCTAACTGGGTGGCCATATCCCAAATTTCCTGGGCCTGTTCATCGGCAGCCAAAAAATCACGCAGCACTTCTTCCTGCTCGTAGGCCTTGGCCAGAGTGATACCCACTTCAAAGGGAATCATCTTGGATAATTTATCGGCTAAACCATAGGGTTTACCTTGCACCCGTGCAACGTCACGCACTACCGCTTTGGCGGCCATAGTACCGAAGGTAATAATCTGACTGACCGCATCGCGACCGTAGTGGTCAGCCACATAGCTGATTACTCGGTCGCGGCCATCCATACAGAAGTCGACGTCAAAGTCGGGCATGGATACCCGCTCGGGATTCAAGAAACGCTCGAATAGCAAATCGTATTGAATCGGGTCCAGGTCAGTTATTTTAAGCGCGTAGGCTACCAGTGAGCCCGCACCCGAACCACGGCCGGGGCCAACCGGAATATCCTGATCCTTGGCCCACTGAATAAAGTCCATTACGATCAGGAAATAACCGGGAAAACCCATTTGCAAAATAACATTGAGCTCAAATTCCAGACGATCCTGGTATTCTTTTTCAATATCCGCAAAAGTAGGTGCATTGCGATCAAACAAAAAATCTAAGCGAACATCAAGACCGTCGCAGCAGAGCTTGCGAAAATAACTTTCCTGAGTCAGCCCCTCCGGAATAGGGTACTCCGGCAAATAGTAGGTGCCCAACTGGATACGAAGATTACAGCGCTTGGCAATCTCAACACTGTTTTGTAATGCTTCTGGAATATCGGCAAACAGCTCCTGCATTTCCTCGGCGCTTCGTAAGTACTGCTGGTCACTGTAATTACGCGGCCGCCGGGGATCATCCAGCACTCGACCATCACGGATACACACTCGTGCGTCGTGGGCTTCAAATTCATCCGAATCCAGGAAGCGCACATCATTGGTGGCAACCACTGGGCAGTCGTATTCCTCAGCTAGTGACACAGCCGCATGAAGATAACCATCCTCGTTCTGGCGAGCAGTACGCTGTAATTCTATGTAGAAACGTTCAGGGAACACCTGCATCCAGCGTGCCAAGCTCGCTCCAGCTGCCTCAGGCTTACCGCTCAACAAGAGCTGACCGACATCCCCTTCGCGTGCGCCTGACAGGGCGATCAAGCCTTCACTGGCCTGCTCTACCCAGCTTCGCATGGCAAAAGCTTTACCGAGATACTGCCCCTCTTGATAAGCTTTTGAAATCAATTCAGTGAGGTTTCGATAGCCTTTTTCGTTCTGGGCTAACAGGCAAATAATACTGGTCTGATCGGGATCCTGATCATCGCGCACGAGCAGATCGCAACCAAAGATCGGCTTCAGCCCCGCCGCCATGGCCGCTTTCTGAAATTTGATCAGGGCATAAAAATTATTCAAGTCGGTCAGTGCGACCGCTGGCATACCCAGCTCAGCGACCCGTTTTGACAGAGCCTTAACCCGAACCAAACCATCGACCAGAGAGTATTCAGAATGTACTCGTAAATGTACAAACCCCACATCATTCATTGGCTATTCTCCAACGCTGCTCGCACCGGTGCATAGCTGCGACGGTGAATTGGAGTGACACCCAAACGCTGTAAAGCTTCCATATGCACCTTGGTCGGGTAGCCTTTGTGCCCCGCCATACCATAGCCGGGATACATTTTATCGAATACCACCATCTCACGATCACGGGTAACTTTCGCCAAAATTGAGGCGGCTGCAATCGCCGGAACTCGACTGTCGCCTTTCACAACGGCTTCGGCGCGATAAGGCCATTTAGGCACTTTATTTCCGTCGACCAACACAAATTCTGGCTGAACTGCCAAACCGGCCACCGCACGGTGCATGGCCAACAAACTGGCTTGCAGAATATTGATATCGTCAATTTCATCTACCGAGGCGCGGGCGATACAAAAACTCAGCGCTTTTTCCTGAATTTCGACAAATAGCGCCTCGCGGCGTTTCTCGCTTAATTTCTTGGAGTCATTCAAGCCACTAATCGGCCGCCTTGGGTCAAGAATTACCGCCGCTGTCACCACATCACCACACAGCGGTCCACGCCCCACTTCGTCAACTCCGGCGGTCAATTCCGGCACGTCGAACTCGGCAAATAAATCCTCAATCAGTGCCACGACTTGCCCCTAGGTTCTGTGCTTCGATGTGTTTGGGATCAATACAATTGAAGACCACTTCAGCAGCGCGTTCACTGGCATTTTTTGCCAACAGGCGGTGAAGTTCCTGAAATTCATTGACCAGGGTTTCACGGTGATTGGCGTCACTAAGTTGTTCCATCAACAGTGGCCCCATTACTTCTGCGGTGACTTCGTCCTGTAGTACCTCTGGCACTAGGGCGCGTTGCGCGAGTAAATTTGGCAATGAGAAATACGGCGTCTTGACTAGTCGCGACAATATTTTGAAAGTCCATTTACCAAAGCGATAGGCGACCACCATCGGTCTCTGTAAGAGTAGAGCTTCAAGACTGGTGGTACCGGATGCCATTAAAACCGCATCAGAGGCCGCCATCACCGTACGCGATTGACCCGACACCACCCGCACCGGTAAATCCCGAGACAAACTCGCCACTGCTGCCAAGATCTGACTTTTACGTTCAGGATTGGCAGCGGGAATCAGAAATTCGATATTAGGTATCATCCGCCGCAGCCACTGCGCGGTTTCTAAAAACGGGCCAATAAGCTGGGCCACTTCACCGCTGCGACTACCAGGTAAAATGGCCAACACCGGATGACCATCAGCCACATCAAGTTCGATTCTGGCCGCTAGGCGCTGGTCACTCATACTAATCTGGTCCGCCAGCGGGTGGCCAACACAGGTGACAGGCACGCCGTGCTCCTGATAAAAGCGCTCTTCAAATGGGAATAAGGTCAGCATATGGTCAACTGACTTGGCGATACCTTTCACTCGGTCTTGACGCCAAGCCCACACTGATGGGCTGACATAATGGATTGTCTTGATGCCGCGCTGGCGCACATAGCATTCAATATTGAGAGTGAAATCCGGCGAATCAATACCTATCAATATGGCTGGCTGCCAACTGATAAAATGCCGTTTCAATTGACGG
>JBLHPB010000010.1:0-41219 GCA_047624025.1 Zhongshania sp. | reverse complement strand
ATCGCCGCCAGCATGCAAAATCATCTTCCTTCACTCGGTGTTAACCCAAAGTCTAGCCAAGACATTGAGACCTGGACTAACGTCCAGCTCGACCACCTAGAAAAACATTTTACGCTGTACAACTATTTGCTGGGAGGTCGACCCTGCCTCGGCGACTTTGCGCTTTACGGCCCTTTGTATGCGCACCTCGGGCGCGACCCACACTCGCGCCGAGTGTTATTCGAGCATCGTCCGGCGTTAGGACGATGGCTCGACCGCATGAGAATCCCACCGAACACCAGCGAAAATAGCTCTTACCTACCTCGCGATGAAGTACCACAAACGCTAGAGCCCATTCTATGCTCAATATTCAAAGAGCAATTGCCTTTTTTAATGGCAACACTGGAAAGTACGCTCTATAGGTGCATCGCAAGGCCCTCAAGCAATGCACTGCCCAGAGCCTTAGAAGTGCGCTCGCACACTTACGCCACCTCGCGGCTTGATAGGCGCGTTAGTCCTTTTGATCTGTGGAAATGGCAACGCTTGCAGAAGCAGTGTTTATTAAGCTTTAACGACGCAAGAACTCTCGAATGGCTGGCGAAGTACGATCCTGAATCACAGCTACAGGCAGCTCTCCCGATAATTCATCGCGCCGGTCTATCGGTCACTGTGAAGAGGTTTGAATCATGAGTATCAGAAATATAGACGATGTCGCACGACTCGAAGCTACGCCATTGCAAGATCGCAATTTACCAGACTCCACCTATGATGTTCTTAAGGGGGCAGCACTGGTAAATGCCGACAAAACCGCGTTGAGCTTTTTCACCAACGCTGCAGCGCTCGATGACACCCACAACTGGAATTTTTCAGAACTCCTTTTCGAGATTAACAAAGCCGCCAATGCCATACAATCGCTTGGTCTCGGCAGCGACGATGTCGTCGCTTACATGCTACCAAATTTACCAGAAACACATTTCGTTCTATGGGGAGCAGAGGTAAACGGCATTGCGTTTGCAATCAATCCGCAACTTGATGAGAGCACTATCGCGGCACTACTAGAGTCTGCACAAGCCAAAGCATTGGTGACTCTCGGCCCCACTCCTGGCGCCGATCTATGGGAGAAAGCGACAAGCGCTATTCTAAAAAATACGTCGATAAAGCATTTAATAACAATATCAATGAGTCGCTATCTAAGCACACACAAAAAACTGGCACTAAAGCTACACAGCCTTGTCCATAATCGGCAGTCGCTAGTTGATGCCAACGGCCAAAAAGTCCAAGTAACGCCTTATCATTCTTTAACTAGGCAAGTTCGCGGTGACACTCTCGTCAGCTCAAGACGTATTACGCCTGACGATATCTCGTCTTATTTCTGCACGGGAGGCACCACCGGACGCCCCAAAATAGCTGTAAGGAATCATCGGAACGAGGTGTTTAATGCCTTTGCCATGACACTGACATTGGAAAATGGCGCAGGGCCGGGAAAATCTTTTTTCTGTGGGCTGCCCTTATTTCACGTCAACGCGCAGCTTATAACCGGCCTAATGCCTTGGTCAAAGGGTGCGCGAGTCGTACTGGCGACACCACAGGGTTACCGTGGCGAGGGTGTCATCCCCCGCTTCTGGTCACTGGTAGAGCATTTTCGTATTAATTTCTTCAGTGGAGTCCCGGCGATTTACTCAGGTTTACTCCAACAACCCATAGACGGCCACGACATCAGCTCCCTCGAGCTTGGCATGTGCGGTGCGGCTCCCATGCCCGTAGAGTTATTCCGCCGCTTTCAGGAGGCAACCGGAATACGCATTTTGGAAGGTTATGGCCTAACCGAGGGCACTTGCGCCAGCAGCTCAAACCCCCCAGAGGGCGAATCACGCATCGGCTCAATTGGCCTAAGAATACCCTATCAGCAGATGAAAATTGTTCAGCTCGACGGCCACCAATGGCAGCGCGATTGCGACTTTGATGAAGTTGGCGTGGTTACTATCGCCGGCCCTAACGTTTTTCAGGGCTACCTTAGCGAAGAGCACAACAAAGGTCTTTGGCTAGACTGTGGCGATGGTCAGCGCTGGCTGAACACCGGTGACCTAGGCCGCTGCGACCCTGATGGCTATTTTTGGCTGACCGGGCGCAAGAAGGAATTGATCATTCGCGGCGGTCACAATATCGACCCCAAAATAATCGAAGAAGCGATAGCGTGTCATCCCGATGTGTTGATGGCTGCCGCTGTTGGTCGCCCCGATGCCTATGCAGGCGAAGTACCTGTCGTCTATGTATCGGCTAAGCCCGACAGCGATCTGGACGAGGCCCAGCTACTAAAATATTGCACAGCAAACATACCCGAACGCGCAGCAGTGCCTAAACGTATCTACATTGTTGACGATCTGCCACTGACAGCAATAGGAAAGATTTTCAAGCCCGACCTGACGCGTCAGCAAATAGAAAGCGTGGTCCGAGAATGCGCCGTAGACACTGGCGATAAGCTCACAGGTCTAACAATAGAACAGCATCCGACGCGTGGCTGGCTCGCCACCATAGAAATCTCAACCAGCAGCCCTACCCTCTGTGAAGCGCTAGGGCATTTCACCTTCGCTACAGATTTTACAACGCAATATTCAGGAGCTTCACGCAATGACTGATCAAATGACTGACATGATTATCAACAAGTCAGACTTTAAAGACACCCGCTGGTCTGAACGTGGCAGCGCACACGATTGCAGTCTTAATGACGGTGACATTCTAGTTCGTCTTGATAAATTTGCACTGACCGCTAACAACATAACCTACATGGTGTTTGGCGAAGCAATGCAATACTGGGAATTTTTCCCGGTGCCGGAAGCTGGCCATGGCCGAGTTCCCGTATTTGGCTATGCCACCGTTGTTAGATCACATTGCGAATCAGTACCAGTGGGTTCACGTTATTTTGGCTACTTTCCTTTATCTAGTCATTTAAAAATGCATCCGGGTCAGATACGGGAACAGTATTTTTTTGATCATTCTTCGCATCGCAAAAATCTTTTTTCTGCCTACAATAAGTACACCTATTGCGAGCCAGAGCTTACCGACGCTAGTGGTGAAGCTACTCAGGCTGTACTGAAACCCTTATTTGTTACTTCATATCTTGCCGAAGATTACTTTAGTGAAAATAATTTTTTCGGCGCTGAACAGATTATTGTTATCAGTGCATCCTCAAAAACAGCCATCGCTTTTGCTGCGTGCTGCCAACGTAACGAGTCTAGCTCAGCGACTGTTGTTGGATTAACGTCAACTGCCAACACCGACTTCGTATCGGGTCTTGGCTGCTACCAAAAAGTGTTTAGCTACGAACAACTGAATAAAATAGACACGGCGCAACCTACGCTAATAGTCGACTTTGCCGGCAATGGGCCGCTGGTCAAATCTCTTCACGAAGCTCTGGGCAATAATATCGTCCACAGTTGCACAATAGGCAAATCTCATTGGGACGCCGAATACCAACCCACTAATTTTCCCGGTCCACGCCCCAAGGCATTTTTCGCGCCAGCCCAGATCAACCACAGGATAGAACAGTGGGGTGTAGAGACTTTTGATACGCATTTAGAAAACGATTGGAATGCCTTCAGTCAGCAAGCTAGAAACTGGTTCCAGCTACTTGAAGCGCGCGGCCCGGCCGCTATAGATACAGTCTACGCCTCCGTACTGGCGGGTAATAACGACCCTGCGTCTGCAAATGTGCTGGTATTTTGATACAATGAACTATCCCCAAAATGTTGCATTGGAACGCCAAAGACTTGATGAAAGCCACAGTCTAAACGAAGGCGAAGAACATCATTACCGGCTCTGGCAAGACTATACTTCACCTTATTCCCAGAAGGTCATGGCGTACCTGCACTACAAAGGTATTGCCTATAAACGGATACAAACCACCCGCCACGACTATATGACCCTGATACCATCACTAGTGGGCCGATCTATCATTCCGCTATTGGTAACGCCTGACAATACGATTCTGCAAGACTCAACTCCGACCATCGAATGGCTAGAGGAAAGACACCCAAAACCCGCCAGTGTCCCAACGGATCCACGGTTGGCATTCGTGATGTGGATTTGTGAAGAGTTCGCCGACGAGTACTTACCCCGAATACACATGCACACTCGATGGGGGTGCGAGCTCAATCGCACCGCACTCAGTCACCGTATAGCCCGAGGTTTAACCAGAGGCGAGTACCCCGTAGACCACACAGCGTTCGCAGAGCAATTTGCTCAGCGACAATCGGGCTTCGACTTTCATCTGGGAATAGATTGCAAAGCAGTGCGCGAAAGTCTCGACCAACAGATTCAAGACCTGCTCGCCATACTGGAAGCGCACTTCCTTCATTACAACTTTCTACTTGGGTTTAGACCATCCATAGCAGACTTTGCATTTTTTGGACCACTGCGTACCCATTTGTTTAACGACCCAGCTTCCGCTGTCACCATGGAAGTCCATGCACCCCGAACCTGCCGCTGGCTCGATACAATTTCAGAATTAGGTGACCAACGTGGTTGCGCATCGCCCAGCGACTTCGGCGACTGGCTAAAACTAGACAGCGATTATGTGGATACGCTTCACGAACTACTTCGCTTTATTGGCAAAACCTTCCTGCCGTTTGCACTGGGCAATGTAGATGCCGAGAAGCTCGGACAAAAAAGATACAGTGCCGTTATCGATGGCGTTAACACGCAGCTGAGCACACGCAAGTACCGGAACTGGTCTTTCGAGCAGCTTCAATTACGTTACCAAACCATAAAATCCGACTATCGCCCAGCGCTTGAAACACTACTGATAGAAACGGGCATACAGCCGCATTTAATGAGCGGCGGTATCTATCATAATGGCCTATTAGACGAGTCAAAACCACCAGTGTGCAGACAGCGATGGCATGCCAAGCATGCATAACGTTTTACGCGCTCAGGTTATTGGACTTCCCTGCCTAACCTAGACACCTCGCGAGCCACAAAATGAGACGATTTCCTGACATTTCCCTGTTAAATTTTGACCATATCTAATGTGATCGCTGCTGAGCCTTGTTTCATCGGGATTTTTCGTCCGAGGACGGGTATTGGGCGGTGTGGACGAACCCTTCGGTTCGACAAAACACGCCAGCGTTTTGAACAAGCTGTAGGCTTTTTTTTGCGGATAGCGCAAGCCCAAAGGGTCAAAACAGGCGCAGCTTTTTTGATTCATCCCGACCGACGAAACACTGCCCAAGCGAGCATCAAAGACTCGAGTCCTTGTTTCAATCTATCAATGGAACCGTGAAAAAAGTCTATTGCAAACCGGTAAAAAACTGCCCATCTAGCACTGCAAACTAACTACCCGCTCGACCTAGCCAATTGTAATAACATAGATATGAGCAAACTCTGGTTTGTACCACTTTGAGACTTCTTTTAATATCTGTGAATGCAATATGCACTGATCCTATATCGCCGTGTCATGGTTACTGGCATCGCTTGCAAATTTGAGCCTGTAAAAACCCGCTTACCACCCCACTCACCACACCCCAAAGATGCGCTTCTGTCGCGACTCTGATGCCAATCAGATCAGCGGTCTCTGGTGACTCAGCAAAACCTAGTTTCACCCATAGTAAAATAACAATCAGACCACCAAAGTATTTATCTTGTGGCAATTTGATTACCGCATAGGCGGCAACTAGACCGTGCAGAACCGCGGAAAAACCCAGATAGTAGTCCAGCACTGGCTCGAATAGATACAGTGCTAGACCGGTCAGCAGCGCGATAAAAAAAACATGAATGATGAATTGAATGCCGGAGACGAGCTCCCTCATCAGCACGTAAACCAACAAGCTAGCCACGGCATTGAGCACCAGATGAGCGGTGTTATTGTGGACAAACTGACCCGAAATAATACGCCAATAAGAACCCTGCTCAATCGCCAAACGATCCCAAGCTAAATCCCAGTGATGATGAGCAAGCTGCGTTACCACCAGCAGAACCAAAACAAGCGCGATTGGCAGGCAGTAAACTAACTTTGAATAGTACTTAGACAATACTCGATTTCCTTTATAGAAAATTTAGCCATCTAATTTACTGAAGGTTTTGCTAGCCCGAGCGTGTCGGGCTGCTTTTATTTATGTTGGATATACCAGCAATAGTGAATTGGCTTACCGTGACGTTTGAAATCTTCATCCAAAGACCAGTGGGTTTTATCTTCCATCTGGTAGCGTTCACTTAATGCCGCGTCCAGTACGAAATCCCGTTTATTAGTAGAAAATATCAGCAGACCATCTGCGGCTAGACACTTCATGCTGTCATCGACCAGTTCACTGTGATCGCGCTGAATATCCAGCACATCATCCATGCGTTTGGAGTTGGAAAAAGTCGGCGGATCTAACAGGATCAAATCATATTGATCCTTGCAGTCTTTTAACCAGCGGCGACAATCACCATGCTCGGTACGGTGACGGGTTTCACTCAAACCATTCAGTGATAAATTGCGCCGCGCCCACTGTAAGTAGGTGTGTGACATATCCACTGAGGTGGTAACCCGAGCGCCGCCAATACCGGCTTGCACCGAGGCCACCGCGGTATAGCTGAATAAATTCAAAAACCGTTTGCCCTTAGCTCGGGCGGCAATGTCGAGACGCACTGGACGATGGTCCAAAAACAGGCCGGTATCCAAATAGTCATAGAGGTTGACTAAGACCTTGGCCTGGCCTTCCGTCACCTCCATAACCGTATTGCGCGGTGCCTGGCGCTGATATTGATCTTTACCGCGCTGGCGACGACGCTCCTTAACGGCAATACTGCCAGCAGACACTGAAAAGACTTGGCTCACCGCCTCGATAACTTCACGCAAACGTCGTTCGGCGTCTTCTTCCGGCACTGAGGCCGGCGCCATATACTCGGCAATATGCACGGTGCTGCCGTAACAATCTACGGCCACAGAATATTCAGGCATGTCGGCGTCATAAACCCGATAGCACTCTACATTGTTCTTACTGCGCCACTTGGCCAGACGTTTGATGTTTTTGCGCAGACGATTGGCAAACATCTGCCCGCCAGAGGTAAGTTGAATTGCCGAAGCTGCCGCCACTGCGGCGTCCTTTGGCTTATCACGCTCATGGCGATTTTCGGTGACTACCGCATCGGCCTTGATATTAAACAGCAATAATTTGGCGGGGATAGTGCCATTAAGCAATTGGTATTGTTTGTGACTGCGAATACCCATGCGCTTGCCCAAGTCAGCATTGCCGGTAAACACCGCGCCCTGCCAACCGTCAAAATGAGCAATCATCGCCTGGCCTAAATGACGATATAAATGCAGCAATTCAGCCTGTTCGCCCAGACGCTCACCGTAGGGAGGGTTGGTAATAAGCAAACCTTCTGGCATTGGCCGGTGACTGGGTTTAGCCAATTGCGCCATTTCGCGACGGCTGACCTTAATAAACCTTTCTAGGCCAGCATTAATAATGTTTTCTTCCGCTTGCCCGACAATCGTGCCATTGGCATCGTAGCCACGGATTTCTGGCCACTCCCGTTGCATGGCTGCAGCCCGCTCAGCTTGAGCCGCTTCTATCACCGAGCGCCACAAACCTTGATCATGGTCTTTCCATCCACTAAAGCCCCAACGCTGGCGCAATAACCCCGGCGCGATATTCATGGCCATCATCGCCCCTTCAATTAGCAGGGTTCCAGAACCACACATGGGGTCGATTAAGGCGCCACCGCGACTGGCCATACCCGGCCAATCCGCGCGGAGCAATAACGCAGCCGCGAGGTTTTCCTTTAAAGGCGCCATTGCGCCGCTACTGCGGTAACCACGGCGATGTAAGCTCTCTCCAGAAAGGTCTAGGCAGGCAAGTATATTGCCGCGATTAAGACGGATATTGATGCGAACATCTGGCGCACTTTTATCAATATTGGGACGCTCTTCGCCTCGGGCCTGAAAATAATCGACAATGGCGTCTTTACTTTTTAAAGCGCCAAAATGACTATTGCGGATTTCATTGGTATGGCCTTTGAAATCTACCGCCAGACTAGCGCCCGGCAGCATATGCTCTTGCCAGGCTACATTACTCAAGCCCTGATATAATTCCTCGGCGGTTTCACCGCGAAACTCAGCCAGAATCAACATGACTCGGTTGGCTATACGCGTCCATAGGCAAAGACGATATACCGTTAGCAAATCAGCATTGAAGCTCATAGCCCCAACCGTTTCTTTTATGGGCTCGCCACCCAGCGCCGAGATTTCCGCGGCGAGCAATTGCTCCAAACCTTTGGGGCATGTTGCAATAAATGAACGCATTTGACTCATAAAACCTCTTCACCGGACTTGTGGTGATTTAAATACACTTAATAAACAATAACTTAAACACTTAGAAAGCATCCGTCTAAAAGGCTATATCCATATAAGCAATAGGTCTTCGACGAACACTATGAAGTTTGATTATATGGATCTGTCGCCACCGCAATTTCGTGATGGTGACAGAAAACCGGGAACGAGGCGAATCTTCAATCCCCTAGCAACATGTTGAGCAAATAAGTTATCACTGGAGGCGTATGCCCTATGAGAAGACAGAAACGCGACATGACAGAAAGAGCCTATCAACGTGGTTACCAAGCCGGCATATCCGGTAGACAAAAAGACAATTGTCCCCATACTCAAGACCAAATAAAACAGGAGTGGCTTTCAGGCTGGCGAGAAGGGCGAACCGACCACTGGGACGGTATTAATACGGCAACCGCTCTGCAAAAGCAGGCTTCTCACTAAGTCCACAACTTTCAATCAAACAACTCGATAAAGGCCCTAGCGGGCCTTTTTCATTTCCAGCAAATCAATCAGCGTGATTTACGACCACGACCACCTTCAGGCGCAGCCAATGGCGCACTCATATTAGCCATTTTGTAGACATCGCCGATATCGTGGTCATTGAGCTCCACCCACTGGCCTACCTTCACTTTGGAAGGAATAAACACCGAGCCGTAGCGAACCCGCTTTAAGCGGTTGACCTGTAAACCCTGTGATTCCCACAAACGCCGTACTTCGCGATTGCGACCTTCCATAATGACCACGTAATACCAGTGGTTAATGCCTTCGCCGCCACCATCTACGACATCGGCAAAACGGGCAAGACCTTCTTCAAGCTGCACGCCAGTGGTCAGCTGTTTGATCATGTCTGGACTGGCACTGCCCATCACCCGGCACAAATATTCGCGCTCGATGGTGGTTGAGGGGTGCATTAAACGGTTGGCCAAATCACCATCGGTGGTAAACAACAGCAGCCCCGTGGTATTAAAGTCCAGCCGCCCTACCGAGATCCAGCGCTCGCCCTGCAATTTAGGCAGGCGATCAAATACCGAGCGTCGTCCTTCTGGGTCTTTACGGCTGCAAATCTCGCCTTCAGGCTTGTTATAGAGAAGGATGCGAGGCCTAACGGTAGTAGAGTCCATTCTTACCGGCTTACCATCGAGTTGAATTCTTACCCCTGCCGCAACCCGGTCGCCCAAGGTCGCAACCCGACCATCGACACTCACTCGGCCGTCGCTAATAACTTTTTCCATCTCTCGCCGCGAGCCTAAACCGGCTCTGGCTAGAACTTTTTGCAATTTCTCGTCTGTAACTATCATTAAAACTTGGTCTCGGAAGCGAACTCTGGGTCATCTGAGTCGGCAATACTGTCGTCGCCAAACCCGTCCGGTGCTATGTCGGTATTGATACTGAACTCGTCTTCGATTTCCGTTTCAATATCATTCTCGTCGTAAACATCATTCTTTGTATCAGTGGTATCAATATAGATTGTGGCGTCGGTGCTGGCGGCTTTATCTGTGCTGCCATCTATCACGGCTGCTGACTCGGCAAACTCGCCAGTATTCAGTTCTAACTCACCATTCAAACTGTCAAGATCGGTGATGTCGGCAAGGCTAGGAAGCTCATCCAGGTTACGCAAATTAAAATAATCTAGGAACTTACGGGTAGTGGCAAACATTGCCGGGCGTCCTGGCACGTCTTTATGGCCGACAACCCGTATCCACTCGCGCTCGAGCATGGTTTTAATAATATGTGAGCTGACCGCCACACCGCGGATATCTTCAATATCGCCTCGGGTAATGGGCTGGCGATAGGCAATTAGGGCCAAGGTTTCCAACATGGCTCGGGAGTAACGCTGTGGCTTTTCTTCCCACAGCCGACCCACCCAGGGCGCTAGGTCTTCACAAACTTGCAGCCGATAACCACTGGCCACCACTTTAAGCTCGATGCCGCGATTACTGTAATCCTGACCGAGTTCGCCCAATGCCGCTTGAATGTCGCTTGCTGGCGGCTTACTTTCGGCTTCAAAAAGATCGCCTAATTGCTGTACAGAGAGCGGCCGAGCAGCAGCCATCAGCGCCGCCTCAATGATTCGTTTTAACTGTTGCAGTTCAAGCATTAGCTTACTTTCGCTTTAACGTGAATGGGGCCAAAAGACTCGGTTTGAACAATCTCAACCAAAGATTCTTTAATCAGCTCCATTATGGCTAAAAAAGTCACAACCACTCCCAAACGCCCCTCTTCGGCTTTAAATAGCGTAACGAAGGGTACAAAAGTATCCGAGCGCAATATTGCCAGCACTTCCGACATACGCTGACGAGTGGATAACTTCTCTCTGTGTACTTGGTGACTTTCAAACAAATTGGCGCGGCGCAGTACTTCGCCCAACACCAACATCAATTCTTTAAGGTCTACATCTGGTTCGGCACGCAACTTACCCAGCGGTGGTGGCTCGGCACTCGCCACGTAATTATCACGGCCTAAGCGCGGCATTTGATCGATATTTTCAGCGGCCTGCTTAAAGCGTTCATACTCTTGCAGGCGTCGAATCAGTTGGGCGCGGGGATCTTCTTCGTCATCAAGAACATCCGCAGAGCGAGGCAGCAACATCCGCGACTTGATTTCAGCCAACATGGCCGCCATCAGCAGGTATTCCGAGGCCAGCTCAAACTGCATGGCACTCATCACATTGACGTATTGCATGTATTGCTCGGTAATCTGAGCAACATTGATTGCGAGTATATCTAAATTCTGGCGTTTAATGAGATACAAAAGCAGGTCTAATGGCCCCTCGAAGGCCTCCAAAAAGACTTCCAGGGCTTCTGGTGGGATATAAAGGTCTTTTGGGATTTCGGTCAGGGGCTTGCCCTGCACCACAGCAAAGGGCATTTCACCTTGCTGGGGCTGCTGACGAATAGCTTTAAGACTGATGATTTCTATAGGCGCAAGTGCAGTGTCGGCAGCAGGCTCCAAACGTCCGCTAAGCGAAATGGGGGCTATTAACACCTCGCCTACCGAGCTTGAATCTGAGCTTAGCTCTGAGTTTTGTTCTGACTCATGTTCTGTCTGTTCGTCACGCACTTACTGAGATCTCACGATATCATTTACCAAGGGCGCGATTATACGGGTATCTGCCGCCAGGTCACAGCGAATCCTCAAATTGACTGACATCTCCTAGGCCGCGGCGCACAATGACCGGCACGTCATCGATCAAATCCACCACTGAAGTGGGATCCATACCGCAATATCCACCATCGATGACCAAGTCGAGCTGATTGCCAATAGTATCGCGAATATCGTAGGGATCAGTCATCGGCAGACTCTCACCCGGTAAAATCAAGGTCACACTCATCAGCGGTTCGCCGAGTTCGGCAAGTAAATCCAGGCAAATTTGATTGGCCGGTACCCGCAGACCCACACTCTTACGCTTAGGGTGCAAAAGCCGTTTTGGCACCTCTGGGGTCGCTCTCAGAATAAAGGTATAGGGCCCTGGGATATGAGCTTTTAAAAGCCTAAATACAGTATTATCAACCTTGGCATAGGTACCCAGCTCAGATAGATCACGGCACATCAGAGTGAAATTATGTTTCTCGTCCAAGCGCCGAATAATACGTACCCGCTCAAGCGCTGTTTTATCGCCAAGATGGCAACCCAGGGCATAGCCGGAATCAGTGGGATAAGCCACCACGCCGCCAGAGCGAATAATATCCGCAGCCTGCTTGATTAAGCGGGCCTGGGGGTTTTTAGGATGTATCTGAAAGAACTGCGTCAAGCTAAAACTCTCCGAAAAAGGCTATACAGCCGGGATATCCAGCCACCTCGCCCAAAGTGGCTTGCAGGGCGCAACAACTCGAACATCACAGCCTAACTCTGACCAATTATTGGGATGATGAAAGTCGCTACCTGCCGAGGCCTCAAAATCGTACTTTTGGCAGAGCTGGCGCAAGTAATCAATATCACTGGGTGAAGGTTTACCATTACTGACCTCCAAGCCCTCACCGCCCGCTTCTTTAAAATCAACTAACATGGCGCGCAATTTGGTATTGGTCATTTTATAGTGCAGAGGGTGAGCCAGTACCGCCACGCCGCCCGCCGCTTTTATCCAGGCAACCACGGCTGCCATGGCCGGCCACATGGCTTTAATATCCCCCACTTTACCCGCACCCAAATACTTATCAAAAGCCGCTGCCATGCTGCCGACATAGCCCGCCTCAACCATATAACGAGCAAAATCCGGGCGCCCTATAGCTCGACCTTCAGCCAACGCCGAGGCGCCATCAAAGCAACCCGCAAAGCCCAATTTCTCCAAACGCTGAGCAATAATTATTGCCCGTTCGTCACGAGCATTGCGCTGAACGCTAAGCTCAGCGGCCAAGGATTCACTGGCGATATCAATATCGAGGCCCAAAACATGAATATTAACCCCGGACCAGGTGCAGGAAAGCTCAATACCGGTTAACAATTTTAACTGGCTGCTTTCTAGGGGCTGAGCTGCCCGATAAGCCGCAACGGTATCGTGGTCAGTTATCGCCAACAATTGCACGCCGCGCTCTTCAGCACGTCGCAATAATTCTTGTGGGGGTAGGCCACCGTCCGAAGCGGTGGTGTGGGTATGTAAATCTACGATCATACCGACTTATGCTCCTAGGCTAGTGATGGAATTTGAAAATAGGTATAGTGGGCTCATTCTAAGCGCCGACTAACACTATTCACAACGGCTTATAGACAACGCGATACAGGATTGAGCATGCCGGAACAGGAAGCAAAAAAACAGAATCACAGCGTTATCGTCAATATACTGTTCAATATCGTTATTCCAACCCTGATACTGACCAAATTGAGTGCCGACAACTATCTCGGCCCCCAGTATAGTATCGTGATTGCGCTCTCCTTCCCACTGGCCTTTGGTATTTATGACTTTGTTAAAACTCGGCGCGCCAATGTTTTTGCCATTTTAGGTTTTATCAGCGTATTACTCACCGGCGGAATCAGTCTACTGGAATTAGACGCGGCCTATATCGCTATTAAAGAGGCCAGTATCCCTGGACTGATTGGCTTGGCCACTCTGATTTCTGTATACACGCCCTTCCCGCTGATTAAAACCTTTATTTTTAATAATGAAATTATCGACACCAGCAAAGTTGACTCAGCGCTAAAGCGACGCAACAGCCAGGCTTTATTTGACCAAACCTTGCGCATAGCGACCTATATGATTGCCTTTTCCTTCTTCTTGTCTGCAACCTTGAATTACGCCTTAGCCAAAATCCTGTTAACCAGCCCTCCCGGCAGCGCTGAATACAGCGCTGAACTAGGTAAAATGACTGGCTTGAGTTTTCCTGTGATTGCCCTGCCCTGCACTATTGTTATGCTCGGCGCGCTGTTTTATGTGGTGAAACGTATTGAAAAACTCACCGATTTAAGCTTTGAAGAAATATTCAGAATTCAATAGGAAACTCAATGTTTTATGCCATTATCAGCGAAGATGTCAGCGACAGCCTGAGCAAGCGCCAGCAAGCACGCCCCGCCCACCTGGCTCGCTTGGCAGAGCTGAAAAATCTAGGTCGGCTTTTATGTGCCGGGCCTCACCCCGCCATAGACAGTGAAGATCCCGGTGAGGCTGGGTTTACCGGCAGTCTGATTATTGCCGAATTTGAATCCCTCGCCAAAGCGGAGCAATGGGCAGACAATGATCCCTATATTGCAGCTGGCGTATATGCCAGTGTTACGGTGAAACCCTACAAAAAGGTGCTGCCCTGAAGGGGAAAATTGAACTCCTCCAACAAGTGCTTTATCCTTAAATTTTAATCATTAAATGCATCTTATTAACGTGGAAAATTCCGTGAAAAAATTAATCCTTTTCGGCACGTCATTACTATTGCTCAGCATCGGCAATCTTGCCCTAGCAGAAACTCGTTATATCAGTGACAAAATCTATGTTCCGCTTCGAGTTGGCGATAGCCCCAAACATCGCATTATTCATCGCGGCCTGCCCAGCGGCGAAAAACTTGAATTACTCGAAAACAGTGAAGAAAGCAGCTACTCAAGGGTCCGCACTGACCGCGGCATTGAAGGCTGGCTGCCCAGCCATTACCTGGTCGACAAGCCCGTGGCTCGCAGCCTAATCGGTGAGGCTAACCGCCGTGCCGAGGAGTTAAATACCGCCAACAAGGCCCTGCGTGAACAGCTACAAAACACAGTTAAAAAAACTGAAGAATCCAGCAGCATAGCCAGTGAAGTGTCCGAGCAGAACAAGAGTTTGAGCCAAGAATTAGAAGACATTAAGCGCACTTCAGCCAATGCCATCAAGCTCGATGAAGATAATCGTCGCCTGTTGGAATCCAACCAAATGCTCAGCAATGAAGTTGATGTATTAAAAACTGACAACACCAGATTGCGTGAGAACGAGGAAAATGAGTTCTTCCTCAATGGCGCTTTTGCCGTACTAATTGGCGTTATGCTGACCTTGATCATTCCCCGGATGATGCCTAAACGCCGCTCTGACTGGGGTTGAAAATGCATTGTCTAAGCACTTTATTTCTGAGCGCGATTCTATTACTGCCTGCATTTGCATATAGCGATGAAAACAAGGTAAATCCGGTAGTGATATTGCACACCAGCAAGGGCGATATCCACGTGGAATTATATGCTGACAAATCCCCCATTACCGTGGAAAATTTCCTGGACTATGTTCGCAGCGGTTTTTATGACGGCACTATTTTTCACCGCGTCATCCGTCGCTTTGCCGTACAGGGCGGAGGCCTCAATCCCGACTTGGTCGAAAAAGCCAACGATGCTGACCCCATTATTAATGAATCTAAGCTCAACCGCTTAAGCAATGATCGCTGGACTATTGCAATGGCCAGAACCGAAGACCCAAATAGCGCCAGATCACAGTTTTATTTCAATATGGCCCTGAACATGGATCTGGATGCGCGCATGGGCCGCGATGGCTATGCGGTATTTGGCAAGATTATTGAAGGTCGCAATGTTGTACGCGACATATCGGTAACCCCGACTCACAAAGTGGCCGGTCATTCAGATGTCCCCAAAGAAGCGGTTATTTTGATCAACGCAAGCATCAAAAAACCGTAAACCACGCGCCTAGCGCAAGAGGTCAGGATTGACAGCCCTCAGTATTAACCTTAATAAAATTGCGCTTATCCGCAATTCACGAGACACCGAATACCCGAGCGTAACTTTACATGCCGCGCGCTGTATTGCTGCCGGCGCCCACGGCATTACTGTTCATCCCCGTCCTGACCAGCGTCATATTCGTGTTGATGACTGTTTTGAACTGAAAGAAATGCTAAGCGCGGAATTCAATATTGAAGGCAATCCCTTTGCCCCGGCCATGAAAAGTCAGCGTCGCGGTGTTAGTGATTATCCCGGCTTCATGGACATCATTCGGCGAATCCGCCCTGCCCAGTGCACTTTGGTGCCCGACAGTGATGCACAACTTACCTCAGACCACGGCTTCGACTTGCACAAAGACGGCGACCGCATCACGCCTATCATTCAGGAATTAACATCATTAGGCGTGCGAGTTAGCCTATTCATGGACCCCGATCCCGTGCAAATTCGTCTAGCCAAAGAAGTGGGTGCCGACCGAATTGAACTGTATACCGGCCCCTACGCCGAAGCTTTTGGCTCAAATCAACAGGATGCGGTAACGCAAACTTTTATTCAGGCTAGTGAGACTGCTGCAGAGATGGGCTTGGGACTGAATGCCGGACACGATTTAAACCTGCACAATTTATTGCTGTTTAAAAACAGTGTTCAGCAATTACTGGAGGTATCAATTGGCCACGCTTTTACCGTGGACGCAATTGAAATGGGACTAGACGCCTCTATCAAGGCCTATTTGCGCTGCCTGAGATAGATAGCTGGCGCAAAGAAGAAATCAGCCTCAAGCCAATCAAGATACTAATCATCAAAGCCATCATCGATTACTGTGCGCGCCACAACCAGATCTAGATTGACTCCCCAGCCAAGATCAGCACTTGCACGAAGCCCAACATCGCCAATACTCCTCTTATCGCCTGCCGCACCAGAAGTATTTTAATACCAGGCTGCGCCGTATTCTGCGAAAACACTGCATTTTATTGCTACCCCAGCAGCATCAAAGTCTTACTGTAAGCCCAACTCCTTGAAATACTCAGTATCACCGACCAACACGCCCGGTAAGTAAGCGTGAATAGCCCTCATGCCGCCCAGCACCCAATGTTGCCGCTGGGGCAGTTGCCCAGTAGCTTATTGTACAGATACATCAAAATTAATTTCAGCGGATTGAATAAGTGGTAGTTTTAAGCCCAACTTCGGTAAAATGGTGGCAAATTCCACCGTGCGCACTGCTGGCAAGACTTGTGAAGCACCAGGATTTGCAGCCTGAAACTCATCATAACAACCCAAGATTCCGCTATCACCGGCAATGCAATAATTAGAGTTTATTTTGATGAACGCTTAAAAACGGAGAATAAAAAGGTAGGTGAATTAATGCATACCAAAGCGAGAAGCTGCAATGCAGGAGAATGATTAGGAGAAAATTAAACTGAAGATCAAAATAATGGGGTGGCCAACGGGGCTCGAACCCGCGACAACAGGAATCACAATCCTGGACTCTACCAACTGAGCTATGGCCACCACTAAGGGGGGGGTACTTCTACCTGTAATTGGTGCGCCCGACAGGATTCGAACCTGTGACCGACGGCTTAGAAGGCTGTTGCTCTATCCAGCTGAGCTACGGGCGCAAACGGACTGAACCAAGATACGAAAAATGGTCGGGGTAGAGAGATTCGAACTCCCGACATCCTGCTCCCAAAGCAGGCGCGCTACCAGACTGCGCTATACCCCGTTTTTCGTCTCCCGTATGCCTTGCTACAGGAGCTGCGCATGATACGCAGCAGGCTTTATTTCGTCAACGCTTTTGCCTAAATTAATTCATTTGATTTGTTGGCCTGCCCTTTCTCGCCGTGAGACAATAACACCTTCATTTGAATCACCTTTTTTCGCGAGACACTTTTTCATGGCAGCTCTGATTCTTGACGGCAAAACACTGGCAGCAAGCTGGGAAGAACAATTGGCAGCACGCGTCAGTGCGCTTAAAGCTCGCTCAGACGGCAGAACCCCAATACTGGCCACCATACTAGTCGGTGACGACCCCGCCTCGGCCACCTACGTTAAGATGAAGGGTAATGCCTGCCGTCGCGTCGGCATGGATTCCTTGGCCGTAGAAATGCCCGGCAACACCACCACCGCGCAACTGCTCGCTAAAATCGAGGAGTTGAATGCCGACCCAGACGTACATGGCATTTTGTTACAGCACCCAGTACCCGAACAGGTCGACGAACGCGCCTGCTTTGACGCCATCGCCCTGCACAAAGATGTTGATGGCGTCACCTGCCTTGGCTTTGGCCGCATGGCGATGGGAGAGGATGCTTACGGCTGCGCCACGCCAAAAGGCATTATGCGCATTTTAGAGCACTATAAAATCGCCATAGAAGGCAAGCACGCCGTTGTTGTAGGTCGTAGCGCCATATTGGGCAAACCCATGGCCATGATGCTTTTAGAAGCCAATGCCACGGTAACCATCTGCCATTCCCGCACCCAAAACCTACCCGAGCTAATCAAACAGGCCGACATTTTAGTTGGCGCAGTGGGTAAACCCGAATTCATCAAGGCCGACTGGATTAAAGATGGCGCTGTAGTAGTGGATGCCGGTTACCACCCCGGCGGTCTTGGCGACATTGAGCTAGCGCCCCTTGTTGACCGTGTTAGCGCCTATACCCCAGTGCCAGGCGGCGTTGGCCCCATGACCATCAACACCCTCATTTTCCAGAGTGTTGATTCTGGCGAAAAAGCCATCAGCTAAGCCGGAAATATCTTATGGGTCGCATTAAACCGCCAAAGAAAATTGGTCCGGCGCAAAAATTTGCACGCCATATATTAAGTGGTTTATTGCAGATTTTTTTCTGGGTAATGAACACCTTGCGCTTTAAAAATGAGCTAGAAATTGAACGCCCCTGTGTTATGGCGGTCTATCACGACGAACTGATGCCGCTAATTCACTACTTCCGCAATCAAGACGTCACCGCCATTGCTTCGCAAAATCACTTTGGTTATTCCATTGCCAAAGTCATGGAGCGCTACGGCTACGAGGTTGCACTTGGCTCACGAAGCCGAGGCGGTATGGATGCATTTTTTCAATTAATAAAAGCCGCACGCAAGGGTAAAACCATTGCTTTTGCTGTCGACGGCTCGCGTGGGCCACGCCATGAAATGAAACAAGGTGCAGTGGTATTGGCCAGAAAAACCAAGCTACCGCTGTATCTTATTCGCGCTGAATACAGTGGCTGGCGCATTGAAAAAACCTGGGATAAATCAAAATTCCCCAAACCATTCGCCGACATCAGCTTTAATTACGAACGCTTTCCGATGGAGGATTATGCAGAAGAGAGTGATATTGAAGTGATCGTAGCCGCCGTACAAAAACGTCTCAGCCAGCTGCAAATTGACGACTATGGAAACCCTAAATGCGTTTAAGCCGCAAGCATCGTGTCTTCCTAGTTATCTGCTATGCGGTGATTATTACAACGCTATCACTACTGCCTGCCACTAACGCCCCTGCGTTTGGGGGGCTATGGGACAAATTTCAGCATTTTGGCGCCTACGCTTTGTTTATGATGCTTGCCTTCCCCTTGGCACACTGGCATCGCTGGCGGCTAATGACCGCTATTGGCATTATTATTTACAGTGTCATCATGGAGTACGCCCAGCGTCTATCACCGGGTCGCCATACATCCTGGGAAGATATTTTTGCCAATAGCCTCGGTGTTGCCGCTGGCTATCTATTGGTCTGGGGACTGCTAAGCGGTAGCAAGTATTTCAGCAAAAATCAGCGAAACAAATAATCACTCCCGACGCCAGGTCGTGCCTTCGCGACTGTCTTCTAAAATCACACCCTGTGACTTTAAATCATCGCGAATTTCATCGGCGCGGGTAAACTGCTTATCTTTCTTAGCCTGCACGCGCTCAACGATAAGAGTTTCTATCTCGGTCGCGGCAAGCTGCTCACCAGTGCCTGCCTGTAAGTAGGTATCGGCATCTAATTGCAAGACACCCATTACTGAAGCTAATGACTTCAACTGCCCACCCAGCTCGCCAGCGCGAGCCAAATTGCCAGCATCTTTGGCGCTATTTAATTCCCGCACCATATCATAGAGTACCGCCAAGGCTACCGGCGCATTGAAATCGTCTTGCATGGCCGCGTCAAAACGCTGGGCGTAGTCGTTATCAAAATCTAATGCTGAATACTCGCACACGGCAAGCTCAGGCAGACCCTTTAAGGCATGATAAAAACGATCCAGATTCTGCTTAGCAATTTGTAGATTATCTTCAGAATAATTAATCGCGCTACGGTAGTGACTGGAAATCAAAAAGTAACGCACCACCTCGGCATGGTAGCTATCCAGTATTTCTCGAATCGTAAAAAAATTACCTAAAGACTTGGACATTTTTTCATTATCGACCCGCACCGCACCGGCGTGCATCCAGGCCTGCGCATACTTTTTACCCGTCGCCGCCTCAGACTGGGCAATTTCATTTTCATGGTGGGGAAACACCAAATCCGGGCCGCCACCGTGAATATCAAAGGTGTCACCTAGGCAGCAGGTAGACATTGCCGAGCATTCAATGTGCCAGCCGGGACGCCCTTCTCCCCAAGGCGATGACCAACTTACGCCACCATCAGTCACCGCTTTCCACAGGGCAAAATCACGGGGATCATCTTTGGCCTCATCCACCGCGATACGCGCACCCGACAATAATTCATCGGGCTTTTTCCCAGACAATTTACCGTAATCGGCAAACGAGGTAACACGGTAGTAAACATCGCCATTACTGGCCTGATAGGCATGATCAGTGGCGATCAAACGCTCGGTCATAGCGATAATGTCGGCTATGTGCGCAGTGGCCCTGGGCTCCTGATCTGGTTGCAGAATATCCAGACGCTTGGCGTCTTCATGCATCGCCGCAATAAAACGCTCGGTTAACGCTTTATAGGCTTCACCATTCTCGGTGGCACGCCGCAGAATTTTATCGTCAATATCGGTGATATTACGCACATAAGTAACGTCAAAACCCTTGGCTCGCAAATACCGCGTAATCACATCAAACGCCACCAGAACCCGCGCATGGCCTAAATGGCAGTAGTCATACACAGTCATGCCGCAGACATACATTTTGATCTTGCCAGCTTCCAAGGGGATTAAATCCTGCTTGCTGCGGCTGAGGGTGTTGTAGATTTGCATAATCATTTATTCGCTTATTGCTGCAGGTAGATGCTCAAAAAAGCCATCACCCAATTCAATTTAATTTAATATCGTTGCGCCCATTCATATTTCAGGCGTCAGACAATCAATCGCCCGCCTTGCCCCAGGTATCCCGCAATGCAATCGTGCGGTTAAACACAGGCTTCGCCGAGTTATGCTCATGCCTGTCGGCAACAAAATAGCCGGTGCGTTCAAACTGGAAGTTTGCCTCTGGATTTGCATCCGCTAGGCCGGGCTCGATCCAACAATTTTCTAACACAGTAAGGGAGTCAGAGTTAACATGATCCAAAAATTCTTCACCACCGCGATCAGGTGCCTCATGGTTAAACAAGCGGTCGTATAAATGCACTGTCGCTTGCTTGCCGTGGCTGGCCGAAACCCAATGAATCACGCCCTTGGGTTTAACACCATCTGCAGGATCTTCACCTAAAGTGCCATCATCATAACTGCAATGTACTTCAGTGATATTGCCCTCGGCGTCTTTAACGACCGACTCTGCAAATAACACATAGGCGCTGCGCAAACGCACTTTTTTGCCCAAGACCAGGCGCTTGAATTTCTTATTGGCCTCTTCGCGGAAATCTTCACGCTCGATATACACTTCGCGACTAAAGGGCAAAGTGCGCGCTCCGAGATCATCGCGATTGGGATGACCCGGCGCGGATAATTGCTCGCACTTACCCTCGGGATAATTAGTAATCACCAGCTTTAATGGATCCATCACACACATAGCTCTTGGTGCGTTTTTATCAAGATCATCGCGAATTGCATGCTCGAGCATGGCGACATCCACCACCCCTTCGCTACGCGCCACCCCGACCATATCGCAGAAATGACGCAGCGCCCGAGCAGTAAAGCCACGGCGACGCATTCCGGCAATCGTGGGCATACGCGGGTCATCCCAGCCATTGACGACCTTTTCATCCACTAATATTTTCAATTTGCGCTTGCTGGTCACAGTGTAATTCAAGTTTAAGCGGGCAAATTCATATTGTTTTGGCGTGCCCGGCACTGGCAAGTGTGCCAGAAACCATTCGTAGAGCGGACGGTGATCTTCAAACTCTAGGGTACAAATAGAATGACTAATCCCCTCTAAGGCATCCGACTGGCCGTGAGTAAAGTCATAAGTGGGATAGATGCACCATTTATCCCCAGTCTGATGATGCTCAACTTTGCGAATGCGATAAATAATTGGGTCACGCAAATTAATATTTGGGGCGGCCATATCTATTTTGGCCCGAAGCACCCGGCTTCCCTCATCAAAATCCCCAGCGCGCATGCCGGCAAACAAACTGAGATTTTCTTCGACACTGCGATCCCGGTAAGGGCTATTTTTGCCCGGCTCGGTCAAGCTGCCGCGATATTCACGAGCCTGCTCAGCGCTTAAATCGCAGACATAAGCATTGCCTTCGCCAATAAGATGGAGGGCATATCCATGTAAGGTATCAAAATAATCGGAGGCGTAGCGGATGGGGCCGGACCATTGAAATCCCAGCCAGTGAATATCTTCTTGAATCGCGTCGATATAATCCTGCTCTTCTTTAGCAGGATTGGTGTCATCAAAACGCAAATGACAATGGCCACCAAACTGCTCGGCAAGACCAAAATTTAGACAGATAGACTTGGCATGACCAATATGCAGAAAACCGTTGGGTTCTGGGGGGAATCTCGTTACCAGCTCACCGTTGAGGCGACCACTGGCAATATCCTCTTTTACAATAGTACGTAAAAAATTATTGCCGGATACTGCATTGTCTGTCATTGAATCATTCCAAAGTTCGGGATTAGAGGTGTTAAAGGTAAAAGCTTTAAACCAGAGCTTTAAGCGTGCAAAGCACCCTGCTGGTTTCACCGCAGCGTCAAAAGCCGTATTATAGCGGCTTTAATTTCCGGTTATAAGCGAGATCAGTGCAAATGATTACCTTCAAAACAAATTTCGGCGACATTAAAATTGAATTAGACTTCGAAAACGCCCCTAAAACGGCTGAGAACTTTAAACAGTACGTTGTTGACGGCTTCTACGACGGCACCATCTTTCACCGCGTTATCGACGGCTTTATGCTCCAAGGCGGTGGTTTTGAGCCGGGCATGAAGCAAAAAGCCACCCGTGAGCAAATTGAAAACGAAGGCGACAACGGCCTTAAAAATGACGTTGGCTACCTATCTATGGCCAGAACCTCTGACCCCCATTCAGCCAGCTCGCAGTTCTTTATTAATGTCAAAGACAACGACTTCCTCAACCACAGCGGCAAAACCATGCAGGGCTGGGGCTATGCAGTATTTGCTAAAGTTGTAGACGGCATGGACGTGGTTAACAAGATTAAAACAGTTAAAACCACCAGTGCTGGCGGCCATCAAGATGTTCCCGCTGAAGATGTGATTATCGAAAAAGCTGAGTGGACGGCATAATTTGCTTATGAGCACCCTCTTTATCTCAGATTTACATCTGGATGAAACACGCCCGGATATCAGCCGGGCGCTGTTCAGTTTTTTACAGAACACCGCCGTTAAAGCCGAGGCTTTATATATTCTGGGCGACTTTTTTGAAGCTTGGGTTGGCGACGACGACCAATCCGAATTAATTGACTTGGTGACGCTAGCGCTTCGTGAATTAAGTGACTCTGGCGTGCGGCTGTACATTATGCATGGCAATAGAGACTTTTTAATTGGGCAGCAATTTTGTCAGGCCGTTGGCGCCACACTTTTGAATGACCCCACCGTCATCGACCTCTATGGTGAACCTACTCTATTGATGCATGGCGATAGTTTGTGCAGTGCCGATCAACAATATATGCAGTTTCGCAAAATTCTGCGCTCGCCAGAGTGGCAGCAAGAGGGTTTAAGCAAACCCCTTGAAGAGCGACGCGTCATAGCCAAACAACTGCGAATGGCCAGCGGTGAAGCCAATAGCAACAAAGCCGAAGACATTATGGATGTCAGTCCTGACGATGTATTAACAGCTCTTACAGAACACCAGTGTCTGCGCTTGGTTCACGGCCACACTCATCGCCCTGCCCGCCACCCTCTCAAACTTGAAGGTCAAGCGGCTGAACGAATTGTGCTTGGCGACTGGGACCGAAGTGGCTGGGTATTAAAAGCCGATAATGAAAAATTGAGCCTAGAAGAATTCCCGCTGTAACATCAGTGGGCCCAAAAACCACACCCCAACCCAACCCTCTTACCACTCTTAAGTATTCTTAATATTCGGCAATTCAGCTTAGCTTGTTAGGCCGTTACCAAAGGGCCGCTGTGAAACCGAAAGTGCTCTTCTTCGGTTTCGATTAACACTTTTTCCTTGGCACGGAAAACATCAATTCGCGGCTGGATTGGCTCAACAGCATACAACTCAGCTAGGGCTAGATAATCTTTGAAATGACGGGCTTCAGACTTCAGTAAAGAAGTATAGAAGCCACCCAACTCAGCATCTAAATGAGGTGCAATCTTCGCAAAGCGCTCGCAAGATCGCGCCTCAATTATCGCGCCAATAACCAATATATCGACCAGTTTATGAGGGTCACTAGTACGGGCTCCAGTACGCAAGCCGTTAGCGTAATTTGCTGAAGACAAGTGCCTGTATTCAATGCCGCGCTTCTTCATAATTGCCATGACCTGCTCAAAATGACGCAGCTCTTCACGCGCCAGCTTAGACATTTTCATCAACAGATCAGGTTTGTCTACATGACGAAACATCAAATTAAGCGCGGTTCCAGCGGCTTTTTTCTCGCAATTGGCGTGATCTATTAACATCTCTTCAGGGTGTTGCAAGGCGGCATCCACCCAGCCCTGTGGAGTTTCACAGGGAAGGAAAGCGAGAATTTCACTGATATCGACAGACATTGATGTGTTTCCAAAACAAAAAAGCGCACCAGTATAACAAACTTCCCCCGCATATCAGACGACTAGCATGGCAAAAGCTGTACTCTGTTCTGCGCCGTTAATTATTTTTAGGAAGGTAGCGCCCTATATAGCGCTGATAATGGGCTTCGGATAGCAAATAGAACTCCCGATCAATCATTTCTCGCAGCTCCATTAACGGCACATCGCGATATTGTGCATCAACTATAAAGCCGAATTGAACAGTGTCATTTATCTGTCCTGCGCCAGCACGAAGCAACTGGAATAGCCACAAATACGGGCTTTTATGCTTTTGAAAGCGAACCCGCTGCACCCCCAATTGCCACTCCAGCACGCTGGCATCAGTGATTTCCACCTTGTTTTCCATAACCTGCACTAAAAAACTGTCCAGGCGCTGATCAATAATTTGCTTTTGGCTGTCGTTATAACTATTCCAATCTATAACTTCATGACTATAGCGCTTGCAGCCACGGCACACCTCGTCGCCCAAGGCAGTAGAACAAACGCCCATGCAGGGCGTAATGACTCGGGGAATGGCAGGCGACAAATTTGACTCCATTTTTGACAGCGGCGACTAAACGCAAAGAATAAGCTACGTTCTATGTGCTGGCAAGCGCGCTTAATAACTTAACCTCTGTGGGGTTTTTCAGTATACTTGCCAACCCTATTTCGCATCGATGATGGGCATCGATAGCCCCGGCCCCGGCGATCCCGGAGGATACGGGTACCGAAACTGAAAAGAGGAGTTACACTGTGCTCGAAGCATATCGGAAACACGTCGACGAACGCGCCGCGCAAGGCATTGTTCCCCAGCCACTGAACGCTGAACAAGTCGCGGGCCTAATAGAGTTACTCAAAAATCCGCCAGCTGGCGAAGAAGAGACCCTTGTTGACCTGATCTCCAACCGTGTACCACCAGGCGTTGATGAAGGTGCCTATGTAAAAGCCGGGTTCCTTGCTGCCGTCGTTAAAGACGAAGCCAAAAGTCCGCTCATTAGCAAAGAATTAGCCGTTAAACTGCTGGGCAGTATGCACGGCGGCTATAACATCATTACGCTGGTTGACCTCCTCGACCATGCCGATTTAGCCAAACTCGCCGCCAAAGAACTCAAACACACCCTGCTGATGTTTGAAGCCTTCCACGACGTGGAAGAAAAAGCCACGGCCGGTAATGCCCTTGCCAAGGAAGTCATTCAAAGCTGGGCCGACGGCGAATGGTTCACCAACCGCCCCGAAGTGCCAGAAAGCATTGTTAACACTGTATTTAAAGTCACCGGCGAGACCAATACCGATGACCTCTCACCCGCCCCAGATGCTTGGTCGCGCCCAGACATTCCATTACACGCGCTGGCCATGTTCAAAATGGAACGCGACGGTATCAAGCCTGACGTACAAGGCAGTGTTGGCCCACTTAAGTTGATCGACACTCTGAAAGAAAAAGGCCATCCCATTGCCTTCGTCGGCGATGTTGTCGGTACTGGCTCTTCACGTAAATCTGCTACCAACTCGGTATTGTGGTTCTTCGGCGACGATATGCCCGGCGTACCCAACAAGCGTTCCGGTGGCATTTGCATTGGCAATAAAGTAGCTCCCATCTTCTACAACACCATGGAAGACGCGGGCGCATTGGTTTTTGAAGCCCCCGTTGACGATCTGAGCATGGGTGATGTGATTGAGATTCGTCCCTATGACGGTGTTATCAAGAATGTTGAAACCGGCGCTACCCTGAGCACTTTCGAACTCAAGTCGCCAGTTTTACTGGACGAAGTTCGCGCTGGCGGCCGAATTAACCTGATTATCGGTCGTGGCCTGACAATTAAAGCCCGCGAATCATTGGGTCTGCCCGCTCCTACTCTGTTCCGTCTGCCTGAGCAGCCCGTTGATACTGGCAAAGGCTATACTCTGGCTCAGAAGATGGTTGGCCGCGCTTGTGGTTTACCTGAAGGTGAAGGCATTCGCCCCGGCACTTACTGCGAGCCAAAAATGACAACCGTGGGTTCACAGGACACCACTGGCCCAATGACCCGCGATGAGCTCAAAGACTTGGCCTGCCTGGGCTTCTCTGCCGATCTAACCATGCAGTCATTCTGTCATACTGCGGCTTACCCAAAGCCAATTGATATCGACACCCAGCATAAGCTGCCGGACTTTATCATGACCCGTGGCGGTGTTTCTCTGCGTCCCGGCGACGGCATAATCCACAGCTGGCTGAACCGCATGCTACTGCCTGACACGGTTGGAACTGGTGGTGATTCTCACACCCGCTTCCCAATGGGTATTTCTTTCCCAGCAGGTTCTGGTCTTGTTGCTTTTGCCGCCGCTACTGGCGTAATGCCACTTGATATGCCTGAGTCAGTGTTGGTTCGCTTTAAAGGCAAGATGCAGCCCGGCATTACCCTGCGCGATTTGGTACACGCCATTCCTTATCAAGCTATCAAAGACGGTCACCTGACCGTTGATAAAAAGGGCAAGAAGAACATTTTCTCAGGTCGTATTCTTGAGATCGAAGGTTTAGCTGGCTTGACTGTTGAGCAGGCATTTGAATTGTCTGACGCCTCAGCTGAACGTTCTGCTGCGGGTTGTACCATCAAACAAGGTATTCCAGAGATTTCTGAATACCTGCGCTCAAACATCACCTTACTTCGCTGGATGGTTAGCGAAGGTTACGGCGACAAGCGTACTATTGAACGCCGTGCCGCTAATATGGAAGCCTGGCTAGCCAATCCAAGCCTGCTCGAAGGCGATGCTGATGCTGAATACACTGCAACCATAGAGATCGATCTCGACCAGCTAAAAGAGCCTGTGGTTTGCTGCCCTAATGATCCAGACGATGCGAGATTATTGTCTGAAGTCGCTGGCGACAAAGTAGACGAAGTCTTTATCGGTAGCTGCATGACCAATATCGGTCACTTCCGCGCGGCAGGTAAATTGCTGGATGCCAACAAAGGCACCCTGGCTACTCGCTTGTGGCTGTCTCCGCCAACCAAAATGGACCAACACACTCTGATGGAAGAAGGTTATTACAATATCTTCGGCGCATCAGGCGCGCGCATGGAAATGCCCGGCTGTTCTTTATGTATGGGTAACCAAGCTCGAGTCGCTGACGGTGCAACAGTTCTATCTACCTCAACCCGTAACTTCCCCAACCGTCTCGGTAACGGCGCCAATGTCTACCTGACATCAGCCGAACTGGCTTCAGTGGGCGCCATTCTTGGTCGCCTGCCAACGCCTGCTGAGTATATGGAATACTGCAAGGATTTGGATGCCATGTCTGGCGAGATTTATCGCTACATGAACTTCGATCAGATTGCCTCTTTCCAGAAAGGTGCAGAGGAAGGTAAGCGAATTGCTTCGGTAGAAATCACTGAGGTAACGATGTAAGTTTTTGACTTACATTCGTTATAAGAAGCCGCCTTCGGGCGGCTTTTTTATGGCCTAATTTTATGTTTGCGGCATTGACCGTTTACTATCAACGACCCAGCCATGTATTCAGCTGTAGCGCTACCCGCTGATCATGCAACATCGCCAAATGCCCCAAATCATAAAAAATACGGCAATTTTCTTCAGAGAATTTCAGGTGTAATTCAGGATTAGTGTGTTTACCCCAACTACTCTCAGGGTGTACCAAGCCATCACTTAGAAGGCGTGACATATCAGTAGTGGCTTGCTTGGACAACGTTGCACCAATGGCATAATGCTCTATGCCTGCGGCCAATGGCACTGAGCAGCGGTGATCGGCATTATCTTCATGCTCGTCATGGCGCTGCCAATCGTCATCTAATATATTACCGTGACGCAGATCGGTAATGCCCGCACTACGAATTCTGCCGAGGGCGGCCAAAGGCGCAGTGTAGGGGCTGTAAGTCATCGACTTTTGCAACCAATAGCCACCCCGTTCAAGTGCCGATCCATGATGTGGCGTACCCACGTAAACCACCTTGTCGACTTTTTCTAACCAAGCGCTTTGCTGCTGCTGCGCCAAACACAGGGCACTGCGTGTCAATAAACCACCCATACTAAAACCAACGATTGTGACCGATTCTACCGGCACGGGCCACGCATCAACCAAGCCACTGATCTGCTCACCAAATTCACGACCATTTTCAGAGATGTGACGGCCAGAATTATAATGTGCATAAACCGGCGTATAACCGTGTGCATCTGCCAGCATACGACCGTGATTATGCTCTTGCGAGGTCCACTCCATATCATTCATACAAAGGCCGTGCGCCAAAATTAGAATCCGACCACCGGGGCTAAAGTCGGCCTCTGCGAAGGCACAGGGCTGAGGATATACCTCAACCGCGCGCAGGGAGGTTTCAAACAAGCTCGCAAAAGCTATTTTTGGCTCGATTTGATCGCCGTCTACATCGGGATTTTGAGACCTGTCTCGAGGCAGATACACCCGCATCCGCATGGGAATCGCCAGTGGATTAGCCGTTTTGAGTAGGTGGTCTCCGCAAACGCCGTTTAACGCCGCAATAGCCGCAGCGCGATGCGGACCCGGCGGATAAAATTTATCGAAATAATCCGATGCCGGCGTGAGTATAAGGTCAGTGGCACTGCGGACGCCCCTGTTCACCTGCCGCACCACTTCGTGAACCATACCTGCAATACCCCGTGCTCGACCCTGCGGCGCTTCACCGAGGGGCAGCGGCACAGCGGCAATATTACGATACATGCCCTCAACTATATCAGTGACATTTTCTACCGCATCAAAGGCTAAGCGGGCCGCGCCATGCAGACTTTTTCCAGTTTCCATACTACCTCTCGGTGGTCAGTCTCTCGCGCAAGCTCGCGTTTTACGGCAGCAAAGCGCTGTTCAGTAAATATACAGCTCGCAATATACCTAGCATCAGCGAGAGTTAGTACACTTATGTATACATATATTCACAAACTCACTATTCAGATCATCTGATGGCTAGTGTCTGCGAACTTCAGCCGCCTACCCTGCCTGCTATCTACATGCCCTCTAACTACCCGATAGCAATGGCGCTGCAAAGAGCCAGAAACCGGGTGAACTCAAGACTCCTAGCTGTGATAAGGGAGATAACACTATGGCCGCGCCAAGCAACTAACGGCCAAATAGCGTAAAGAACCCGCGCTTGAGATCGACTTAACACCAGCTGGTGAATTTTTAGACCTAGAATTTAAACCGGAATTGATTGGGCCGCGTACAATGAAGTACTAAACGTTTGACAGGTATTTGCTATGTTCTCATTTCTCAAGAAAGACCCGATTAAAAAATTAAACAAGCTCTATTTACAAAAACTAGAAGAAGCAATGTATGCCCAGCGCAATGGCGATATACGATCTTACTCCACCATCACCAGTGAAGCAGAAGATATTAGAATTAAGATGGACGCCCTGCGTGAATCAATTGCAAGCCAGTAAGCCCCCTTTAATTACCGGGCCTTTCAGATGCTTTTTTATTCCAGCTGTTTAGCGTTTCGGGCAATTAGCTGCTGATGACGAGCTAGTCAGTAACATGCGAACCCACTGCAGCACCGCAACAAAGCCCCATCGAATACCGTCTTTCACACAGCGTAGAGCCGGTCCTTTCCTTATATAGCATCATTGAAAACCACTGGCAGATGCAAGGCTAGCGCCCTTGGACGCATCTTCAAATACCTTGCGCGGGGAGCAGTGCGCCCAATAATGGGACCATCTTGGCAGTAAATGCATCACAAGTGATTTCCGAACAAACAATTAAGGTCTTGGATTTTTGGGAAGCCAAGGAAAAAACCTGTTTGTTGTTTCTTGATAACTTTTATATCCCGCGCGTTTTCGAACTGAATAGTATTCCGCAGGAATAGCACCGGTGAGATAGTTGAGCGTGATGTACAACATCACCGACGCACCAAGCGCGCCGACACCCAATACTATCCAAATAGCCAGTATTTCAAACTCTTGCAATGCCAGCCACGAGGAAATTGACGCTATCGCCAAGCCGGTCCACACCAGCCATTCAGAAAAATAGTTGGGGTGACGGCTGTAGCGCCACAGGCCAATGTCGCAGACTCCACGCTTGTTTTTCGAGATAAACAGCATTTTCTGCGCATCCGCTATCGATTCCAAAATATAGGCCAGGAGCCAAATGCCGACGCCCGCAATTTCCCATACTGAAAATAAACCGCTTCCGTTAACGGCCAGCATAAAACCAGGCAAGGCCAAAACCGACATATTCGCAAAGCCCTGGGACATAATTTCGGCCAGAGAATGAAATTTAACCCGCGCGCCGTCGGACTCTTCCAAGATCATGCGACGATAGACATAGCGAGAAAATTCGATTTTAAAAATAACACCCGTGGCTCTAGCCATAGTCAATGCGCCTAGACCCATACGCAATCCAATGAGCAGATAGATACCACCCACCACAGACTTGCGGATGACGTTACCATCGCCCATAAACAGAATCACAACACCAATAAGCGCGACACCAAATGGCCAGGCAATATCAACGTATGACATCCGGCCAGTTACCAGAAATGGAATGCCAGCAACCAAAATGAAGAGCACCATCTGCACTGCGCCGTTTACCAAAATCATGGAAACCAAGGTTTCATTCGCGGCAAATATGACCACCGACCAGATAGCCAAAAACACCACACTTAACGCGCTACCGAAATTCATCCCCTCCCCCTAGATTCATTATTTTTAATGCATATGATACTAATAGGGAAACAAGACCAAGGCAAGATCAGGGGGTCAAGGGGTCAGAGTAATTGATTTTTAGATCAGCCAAATGTGGTCGCCAAATGCTGTACCAGTGCCTGCAAGCCCCGGCCTTTATTACTTAATTTCCAAGCGAGAAAATTTTCAAGGACTGATACAGCAGGCAAATCCAGCGGTAGCAATTCGCCGTCATCAAGTTGCGTTTGAATACGCTGGCGTGGCAGATGACCGATACCAATGCCGGCCTGTATCGCAGCCACTTTTTGATCCATGTTTTGCACATAGAACATTTTGCCATCGCTACTCAAGCCTTCGCTACGAGCCACGTTAGTCATCGACGTGTCGTGCGTAATGACCCGCCTAACCTTGGCAAGCAATACCCCTAAGGTCTCGGGCTTCCCCGCCATATCGGCTAGCTCATGACAAGACGCTATTACTGGCAGCAGATCAACCCTTTTCATGGGTATCGCACGGTAACCTTTTTGGAGCGGAACTGGCCCCGGCGAGCCGACAATTAAATCAACCTGCCCCCGCTCAAGCGCCTCCCATCCGCCATTTAGAACCGATTCACGCACATCGATTTCAATAGTCGGATGCTCGCGAACAAACTCGGACAGCACCGCAAAAAAACTGGAATAGGATTGCAGTGACTCAACAGCAATACTGATATGGGCTTCCCAGCCTGTGGCAAGCTCCTTTGCCTTGTTGGCCAGATGCGCTGTGATTTTTAATATATCCCGGCCCTCTATCAGTATTAAGCGGCCCGCTGGAGTTAATACTGAGCGCCGCCCCTGCCGCTGAAACAAAGTGATATCTAACTGTTCCTCTAACTTTTGCACGGCGTAAGAAACCGCCGACGTTGCTTTATTCATCTCTTCAGCCGCTTTTGCGAAGCTGCCGCGTCGCTCGATAGCATCCAGTGTTTCCAAGGCCTCAATTGTTATTGGATTTCTCGCCATTTCAATATCCAAAAATAGTTCTAATAATTAGAACATTTTAAACAAATAACAGGCCTTATAACCACCTCTAAAATCATTACAATGAATACACCAGTTAAGAAAACCTCATAAAAAACACTTGGATAAAAAAAATGAAAGCAATTATAGACACCATAACTTCGACAAACATTGGCCTGGATACGCTAGCTCTTCGAATAGCTGCCGGTGCAATTTTTGCTGCCCATGGCGCTCAAAAACTATTCGGCTGGTTCGGTGGTTATGGGTTGGAAGCCACCGCAAGCTGGATGGTATCCATTGGTATCGAGCCCGGAATACTAATGGCAATCTTGGCTGGTAGCGCCGAGTTCTTTGGCGGCCTTTTACTAATTGCCGGCCTACTCACACGCCCTGCGGCTTTGGCACTTACCTTCACCATGGTCGTTGCTATCGTTACTGTTCACTTGGATAACGGCTTCTTTATGGCAAATAATGGCTACGAATTTGCCTTAGCATTGCTCGCCATCAGTGTCGGGCTAGTATTCAGGGGCGGCGGGAGTCTAAGTGTAGATCGCCTAATTAATATTCAACTGAAAAAGTAGACGATTCACTGATCAGCCATCAATAGTTGCACAAGTATTAGACATTAGACCGCCCGTATCACGGGACAAGAAAATACAGCTCACCGCTATGTTGGACATATTTCCAAGTAACACAATTTTTAGGAGCAATATAATGGGCTTATTACAGCAGGGTAAATGGATTGATCAGTGGTATGAAACAGATAGTAGCGACGGTGAATTTCGCCGTCAGGACAGCGGCTTCCGACACTGGTTAACACCAGACGGCGAAGCTGAGCCCACAGGTGAACCGGGCTTCAAGGCAGAGAAAGATCGCTACCATCTCTACGTCTCGCTGGCTTGCCCTTGGGCACACCGCACATTGATTTTTCGCGAACTAAAGCAACTGCAAGACTATATTGATGTCACCGTAGTCGAACCAACTATGCTGGAAAACGGCTGGGAAATGACAGATCCACTTTATGGCTTTGAGTTTCTCTACCAACTGTACTTGAAAGCCGATGGCGAGTATGAGGGCCGAGTCACGGTTCCAGTCCTGTGGGACAAACAAACCAAGACCATCGTCAGCAATGAATCCTCAGAGATTATTCGCATGTTTAACAGCGCGTTTAATCATTTAAGCGGCAACACCACTGATTATTACCCCGAGCCTTTACAGGCAAGCATCAATACTTTGAACGACCGCATTTACAGCACCATTAACAACGGCGTCTACCGAGCTGGCTTTGCAACCACACAAGAAACCTATGAGGCCGCATTTCATCTCTTATTTGAATCGCTAGATTGGCTTGAAGACCTATTGTCTCAACAGCGTTATACAGCAGGCGCTAAAGTAACAGAAGCGGACTGGCGTTTATTCACCACCTTGATTCGCTTTGACGCCGTGTACTTTGGCCATTTCAAAACTAACCGCCAATTACTCGCCGACTACCCCGCTATTAGTGGCTATGTCCGCGAGCTATATCAAGTACCAGGCATAGCGCAAACCGTCAATTTTGAACACATTAAAACCCACTATTACGCCAGCCACCTGATGATCAACCCCACCGGTATTATCCCGATGGGGCCTAAGCAAGACTTTAATATCGTTCATGGCCGAGAAAAAATTGGTAGACCAATGAGATCAAGGGGTCAGAGTAATTGATTCCCCACTTTATGCTTGTACAACCAATGTCGATTCATACCTCTCTTCCCACAATGTAGCTGAACGCTGATAAGTCGAGTTAATATAACGCACATAATAGCGCCCCAGGGATTGCATCATCTTTGGGGCCCCCCGTTCATCTTCAGGTGTCGCCAGTAAATGAACGTGATTGGTCATTAGCACAAAGGCGTGAATAGCCACATGAAAACCATCCGCATACTCTTTTACTTTATCGAGATAAACCGCGTCGTCAGCTACATCAAAAAAAACAAGCCTGACGATTGTTACCACGCTGAATGATGTGTTGCGCACAACCCTGCGCAAATAAACGAGAGAGCCTAGCCATAGAATCCTTTCCTTAGGCTGGATATGAAGAACTACGCTAATACTAAAAAAATCGGCAAATCAATTACTCTGATCCCTTGATGTCCCGGACTCCGATAATATTGCTGACGAGCGTCAGTCGGTGTTGCTGAGCGGGCGTGGATATGTCTCAAGGTAGTTGAGCAGCTGGCTATTCATCTCTGCTGTGGTAGGCATGAATGGCAAGCAATTGTTGGCGTCGTTCTGCCCCCCGCACCCATCCGGATACTGATGGGAATGGCCATTGAATGTAGTGAATTTTAAAACGAACGGAGTTCCCGCAGCTTGCTCGCGAGCGGCTACATCAGCGCGCTTGCAGTTGCCAAAGGTTTCGACAGGACCGTAGACCGACGATTCATCGACATCAATTGGCTCTTCGTCACACTGGTATCGAGTCACCCAAGCGGCTAAAGACGCACGCCCCGAACTGTAAGCGACCACATCATCATTATCGCCGTGCCAAGTTGCTATCGGAATCGGCATATAATCTGGATGCTGTTCAGGGCCAGCACCCCCATCACACGGACTCTGAGGACTACCGGCAGTAGGTGTCATCGCAGCGAAGACATCACCAGCTTCACAGGCAAGCCGATGCATCAACATTGCGCCCATTGAGTGGCCAGCACCCCAGACTCTTCGTTCGTCTATGCAGTAGCTACTCTTTACATCACTGATAATGTCGCGAACATACCCCACGTCTGATGATCCCTCGCTCGTCTCCCAAGACCGTCGCCCATTGGGAAACACCAAAATAAACTTCCTTTCTTCTGCGGTGGCGGCGAGTTGGGTCTTGCGTGAAAAATTTAACGCATTGGCTGTTATGCCATGGACGACGACGACGAGGGGAACAGGGCCGTCGGGAAGGTCAGAGGGGACATATAATAAATAGCTTTCTTGCTCATCGCCGCTTTGGACTCCTGCATTCCAAGCATCAATAAGGGGCGTTTCCGCCTCGTCACTAAGATACGGGTACCTGATCTCGTGATCCTGTGTTGGGGACGTATTACACGTCCCATAAGGCTCAAGAGCACTAGATGAATACGTGCTTGGCACTGCACCGCCACCGCCACAAGCACTGATGCTAAAAACGATAAGCAGCGACGCGAGACGGGTATAGCATCCAATGTTTACTGGGTACTGCATAACTCTTTATATCCTTTTATTTATACCTGGCGGGATGCATATTAATAGGAGAAACTCATCCTCGAATTCACTCCAGCGGGGGCAGGTATTTGATTTTTGACTTCATCCCTAAAGATTTTCGATTTCCGATCACCACCATAACCCAAAGACTTTGCCCGTCTATTAACGGCCCCATCGATTTCATTTATAAATCGGATGCCACCTAAAGCCCAGCCTTTATTTGTCGAAATACGAATATTGTCCACCACAGTATCTGTAGCGGTCAGGTAAAACTGGCCACGGTAATCCAATATTGCCATCTGTAGTGGCATAGTGAATTTGGCCACCTGATTAGAGGTTATCAACCGTGGCTCTACTGTTTTTATTACGTCTACAGAGTTATGATTTTGATATGGGCGTCCACACCAGAAACACGGCGAGCGACTCCCCTAGACAACTTTCACCGCCATGATAAGGTTAGCCGCATGGATGACCCAGATTATGAATACTTAAAGATACCTGACTATTTAATACCCAAGCCCGGCCCATTCAGTGTAGGCCGGTTTTCATTGCTGGTATCTATTACCCATTGCTGGGCACTGACCGTGTTCTATCCGTTATATCGCGAAAAGTGTCGCTGGTCATACTTGTTGGAGGCCTGAGCATTCATCACTAACTCACCGGGGGGTACGATTTCGGGAAGCTAACAGACACAGCCTACCCACCCCTGCAGACACGCGGAGCAAATAACGATAAACAACGACGAGGGTGGCGATGGAAATTTGGCACACGTATTGGCACACAAGAAAACGTCAGGCGGAAAAACCCGCTATATCAACGGGTTCCTTTCAATAATGGCGGAGAAGGAGGAGGCGAACCCTCGATGAGCCTATAAACCCCATACTCGCTTTGCAGGGAAGTAGCTGTTATTCCTTAGAATGCAGATATTAACAATTCACATCAACGGCGCTATAACAAAAATCACAAACGAACTACTCACAAACGGCAACCAGAAATGGCCGCGCAGCGAAGTGCGAAGAGCGCTGACTAGCAGGAGTATTGTAACTCATTGATTTTATTGGTGCCCGGAGCCGGACTTGAACCGGCACAACATTGCTGTCGGGAGATTTTAAGTCTCCTGTGTCTACCGATTTCACCACCCGGGCTAAAGGGTTCCGGCGGATGCCGGTAATATGATATCAAAGACTGCAAACGAAATTTTTCGCAGGCTTTGTGGTAGCGCTAGTGCTTTAAAAGCGTTCGCAGTCTACTGAAATGACCCAAAAAAATCAACGGCTTAGATCCTTTTTATTAATGTTGCGAGGATTAAGTCGGTGCAGCAGGTGTTTGCTTTTGGTAACGGATGAATAACAGGCCTGCAAGTATGGCAAGAATACCCAAGCTGCCTCCACCACCGCCGCCGCCTTGGCTAGCTGCTGGGGCTGGCGTCGGGGTTGGGTCTGGCGTGGGGGTCGCCGACGGTATCGGCTCATTGCTAACAATACTCTCCAAGACAGCTGCAGCGTATTCAGCGTTGATGAGGCCGCTGCCACTGACATCGTCAAACCCACTGGCGCTTCGACTGCCATTAACGTCGGTGGCCGACGCCTGAACAGCTCTGATTAATTGTGCCGGACTGGCGGCTGGCTGAGCCTGCTTTAAAAGTGTAAAAACGGCCGCGGCATTAGGTGCTGCGGCTGAGGTGCCAAAGAAGTTGCGATAAATGTCCGGTTCGCCGTCTTCCGGTGCCGCCGAGCTGGAGGGCGAACCCAATATCGTATTATTGTTGCCATCCGGCGCGGCAAACTGTGGCGCAATACGACTTTCGGTCTTGTAGTTACCGTTGGAATCAAACTGAAGAGTTTGGCTGCCACCGCGTGAACTAAAAGGTTCTGGGTCTATTCTTGCAGTGTCATAGCGCTGTGGAGCAAACTCGGGGGATTCCCACCATGGCACCGCCGCTACCGAAGCGATATTAGATGCCATCGAGTGCCCCCACACAGAGGGACCATTAAAGGGGTATTCAGCAGTGACACTACCGATGAACAATAGGCGAAATTCAAGAGGAACCCCTGCTTGCTGAGGGATATCGCCCTGGCTGCCGTCAAAATGATCCACTGCCAAATAAAAAGTCTGAAGATTCGCGCCGGTTTTTAAGGTGACGAATTCAAAAGCATCCCCTGTAGGGGCACCTGTTGTTCCTTGAGTGTTAGCGCTCGAGGCATAGAATTGTCTACTTACCGGATTAAGGGCTGAGACATTGTCAGTAAGAGTTGCATATAAATCCAAATCAATTTGTGCGCCATTACCAGAACTCACTGAGCCGTGAGGCTGATTCCAGCTTAGAACGGCATACACTTTGGAATTAGCCGCCACGTTCACGGCTAAAAAACCGTCACTCCCACTGCTGCTCCAGTTGTGTAAATCGTTACCGGTGGGGAAACGACTTACACCGGCCTCGTCGATGATGCCAATATCACTGAATGTCTTGCGATAAGCCCGATCACCATCATTACCCGCTGCCGTTAAATAGGGAACGCCGCTGGCAACACAGGCCGTTGCCGCTTGGGCTGGTAAATCATCTTGATAAACGCTCTCCCCCAAAAAAAGAATGTCATCAACCACAACCGTGACTTGGTCGTTGCTACAAAGAGTACTTATGGCATCTGCCATTTCACGTCTATTGTTACCTGCTGCGTGGAACAGGATGTCCACACCCGGCGCAACATCGTAGGCGAGCTCTGCCATTGCAGCCCCTTCATCAGTGCCATCATCGACATTATCTCGAAGTATCGTCACTATTCCCGGTAAATCACCGCTGTTCTGTGAGAGGCTACCCTGGAGGTTACCGGCCTGTTTTATCGCTGGGGTTGTGTTGATGTCCCGCATGGCATAAGTTTGGGCAAAACTGTCAGAAATAATCCCTATCCCCTGGCCGCTGCCGTCTACATTCTTGCTCGTACTAAAAACATCGGCTCGCATGGCTCTGCCTGCACGACTGGTCACGCGGCCAACTCGCAACACCCTAGGTTCAGGTGAGCGTATTTGTGAGACCCACGGCAGTTCGGCAAGCGAAGCCAGCACGGATGGGGCAGCAAGTCGCACACTGGCATGCCCACCGCTCAGGCTTAAATACTGCAAACTAACACCCCACTCTGAAAGGCGCTCCAGTTCGGCTAACTTAGGATCAATGACCAATTCAACAATCAATCCAGTGCCAGCAGGGCTGCTAAGCGCCCGTTTCAAATAGGGCTCAATAGCTATTGCATTGGCTTGTACTGGCTCATCAACGGATCGGTAGAGGCTTAAAAGAGAGTTATCCAGCTTGGCTAAAGGACCTAAGTCAAGGGCAGTTTTTTGTTTGAGGTTTAAATCGGCGTGAATTGAACTGCTCATCAGGCCACTGAACAGCAGTAAGCCGCAAAGGCTGAGGGCATAACAACTACTTTTCAAGCTCATTCAATGCTCCAGATTCTATCGTTTAGGTATTGCTTTGTTTAAGGATATTGCAGTAACACCTTCAATATTTGTCAGGGCTGCCAACTGCTCTGCACTGACCACTCAAACCGCAAGACGCTGTGCTTGTGGGTTTATGTACTCGACGTTATAGCCCGCATTTACCATACTGTCGATAACAGTATCTGCATTCTGGGACCAATATCGGACATCAATCAACAAGCCCCCTAGCGCTATGACTACTAAACTTAGCTCTATTATCGCCAGAAGATATTTGCGTAATATTAGCATAAAAATTTGATCACAATGAAACACTCAATCGATTATAACGGCCTTCATCTCGCTACTAATTTTAGCCTCTTTCTGAGGACAAAGGAGTAAGGGATTTACGAAGGCAAAAGCTAATATCTTAGCGGGAGTCTATTGACTCAGACTAACAACATATATGAAAATTCGAATATGTTAGCTAACAACAGCCAGAATCATGGAAACAACTCACATATTCAAGTGCCTTGCCCAAATCACACGACTCAAAGGTCTGCTTTTGCTTCTTGAACTGGGTGAGCTTTGTGTTTGTGATTTAAGCTTGGCACTTAAAGAAGATCAGCCGAAAGTGTCACGCCACTTAGCTGAGCTCAAAAAATGTGGACTGGTCAGTGATCAGCGTCGAGGTAAATGGGTGTATTACCAAGTCCATCCTCAGCTACAAGACTGGGTGTTGAGCATTTTACAAACATGCCTCATTAACAACTCCAGTCTGATCGAATCTGAACGACTCCAGTTGCACAGCCGCGCAGACAACTGCGGCTAAAAATCGCAAAAGTAAAACCAAAGGATCACTATGCGCCTCCCCCTCAAAATCCTGTTTATCTGCACCCACAACCGCTGCCGGAGCATCCTCTGCGAGGCCATCAGCAATCAACTTGGGGGCGACAAACTACTTGCCCGCAGTGCCGGCAGTCAGCCTAGCGGCGTTGTTCACCCACTGAGCCTGCACTATTTAGCCGCCGAAGGTATTAACACCAATGAGCTACGTAGCGAATCTTGGGATGCTCACCAGGACTTCAACCCCGACTTGACTATCACCGTGTGCGATAGCGCCGCCAATGAAGAATGTCCGCTGTGGCTTGGCAGTGCGATAAAATTGCACTGGGGGCTGCAAGATCCCTCTAATTTTCAAGGCAGCGAGGAAGAAGTCGCCCGCGCCTTTAGTCACTGTATCAATGAAATTCAATCTCGTACCAAGGCCTTGCTGGCGTTGGACATTGGCAAACTTGATTTATCAGCACTGGCCCGATCTTTAAAGGCATTGGGCGCAAAATAATCACCTTCTTGGAGTGAATAATGGGACTTTTTGAACGCTACCTAAGCTTGTGGGTTGGCCTCTGCATCATTGCCGGCGTCATACTCGGCCAAGGCTTTAGCGACACTTTTATGGTGATCGCCCAGCTGGAGTATGCCCATGTTAATTGGGTTGTGGCCGCGCTGATCTGGATAATGATCTACCCAATGATGCTGCATATTGATTTTACCGCCATCAGGAAGGTGGGCAACAAACCCAAGGGGCTTGTGCTGACCGTACTGGTAAATTGGCTGATCAAACCCTTTAGCATGGCGCTACTGGCCTGGCTGTTTTTTGATGTATTGTTTGCGCCCTGGGTGGATCCACAATCGGCAAGTGAATATATAGCAGGCATGATCTTGCTGGGCGTTGCGCCCTGTACCGCAATGGTGTTTTTGTGGAGCCAACTCTGTGATGGCGACGCTAATTACACTCTAGTACAAGTCTCCGTTAACGACATTATTATGGTGTTTGCTTTCGCTCCTATTTGCGCCCTTCTGCTGGGTGTTAACGCCATTATCGTGCCCTGGCAAACTCTGATATTATCGGTAGTGCTCTATGTATTTATCCCCTTAACAGCTGGATTTTTGACCCGCAGAGCCATCGGTAATAGTTCTGTTGCAGTACTAGCAAACAAACTCAAACCCTGGTCTATTGGTGCGCTGCTGAGCACGATTATTCTGCTTTTTGGCTTTCAAGCCGAAACCATTTTAGCCAAGCCTCACATTATTGTGCTGATTGCCATTCCCCTGCTTATCCAAACCTATGGTATTTTCGCACTCAGTTTTTTTGCCGCTCACAGGCTTAAATTGCCCTTTAATATAGCTGCTCCCGCCAGCATGATTGCGACCTCAAATTTCTTTGAGTTAGCTGTTGCCGTGGCTATTTCTCTTTTTGGCCTTCACTCCGGAGCAGCGCTGGCTACCGTGGTGGGTGTACTGGTAGAAGTACCGGTGATGTTGTCATTGGTGTATTTTGCCAATCGTCATAAACACTGGTTTGATTTTGCCTGATAACAAGAAGCTTGCTGCAGAACATTAACAACTGTTGACTTGAGCTATAAATTTTAAAACAATCAATATATTAACCACTAAATCTCTAGTTATTTATCCAGATATTATTGCGTAGCTCTAGCAGAACGCAGCTGAACTAAA
>JBLHPB010000009.1:0-41654 GCA_047624025.1 Zhongshania sp. | reverse complement strand
AACTTTGCCGATAAGAACGCGGCCAATGGCATCGGTGTGACTGTTGCTAATACAAGGCTGGTAAGTGGCACGGGTCTGGCGAGCAACTACAGCCTGACGCAACCGACTGTGACCGCTGCCAACATCACCGCCAAAGTACTGGCTATCACGGGTATGGCTGCGGTCAGCAAAACCTATGACGACAGCACAGTCGCCTCGCTGACTGGCGGCTTACTGGATACCGGTATTGCGGGGGAGACACTGGCCTTTACAGGACAAACCGCTACCTTTGCCGATAAGAACGTAGCCAATGGCATCGGTGTGACTGTTGCTAATACAAGGCTGGTAAGTGGCACGGGACTGGCGAGCAACTACAGCCTGACACAACCGACTGGATTGACGGCGAATATCACCGCATTACCTGATGTATCTGTTGTATCTGTTGTATCTGTTGTACCTGTTGTACCTGTTGTGCCGATAGCGGCTCAAAATGTGATCACGAATATAATGTCAAATATTCTCTCGTTGGCGGGCAGCCCAGCCGAGGCGGGTAAGCCGTCCAGGCCCATTGAGGTGATACCAGGCAGCAACGTCACGATGAGTATCGGCAACCCGGCCTCGACTCTGAAAATCATCAGCGGTGGGATCCGGCTGCCAGTAAATCTGCCTGATCTGAAAGAATCTGAAGAAGACGTCTTACTATGATCAATAACCATAGCCCGCTGCAAACCATGAAGCCTCTGTTGGCGGCTCTGTTGCTCGCCGCGCCACTGGCTGCGCAAGCCGCCAGCCCTGTGGTTCCTGGTGCGGGGGATATCCTGCAGCAGATTGCGCCGCTCACACCCGCGGCGTTCTCGACCAGAGGGACTGGGCTGACGATTGAGCAGGCAGACGGCACCAAGCTGCCACCGAGCGCACCTTTCCTGGTGAAGAGTATTCAGATCACCGGCAACACCCTGTTCGATACACCGGCCCTGCACGCCCTAGTGGCGGACGCGGAAGGCAAAAGCCTCAGGCTTTCCCAATTGGGTGAATTAGCTGCCCGCATTACCAGCTATTACCAAAGCCAAGGCTACCCGCTGACGCGGGCGATCATCCCGGCGCAGACGATTGCGGCTGGGATGGCGCGTATCGAAATCATCGAGGCGCGCTACGGTCAGGTCAGCCTTGACAACCGCAGTCGGGTGAAAGATGCCTTGCTGCAGGCGACACTCGCCCCGCTGCAAAGCGGGCAGGCCATTGGCCAGACCGAGCTGGATCATGCCTTGCTGCTGGTCTCGGACATTCCGGGCGTCGTAGCCGGCGCAACCCTGAATCCGGGTGAGGTCGTCGGCACCTCGGACCTGCTGGTGAGCACCACGCCCAGCCCGATGGTCACGGGTAATATGGTGCTGGACAATTTCGGCAGCCGCCATACCGGCAGGGCGCGCATCGGCGGCAACGTGAACGTCATCAACCTGCTGCAGCACGGCGATGTTCTGAGCGCGAGTGGCCTCAGCTCGGGCAGCGGGTTGAACTACGCCCGCCTGGGCTACGAAACCTTGCTCAACGGGCAGGGCACCCGCCTGGGTGGGTCTTATTCGGCACTGCGCTATGCGTTGGGCGACCCGCTGTCAGCCCTGAAGGCGAATGGCAGCGCGCGGGTAGCAAGCCTGTGGGCTAGGCACCCGCTGCTACGCAGTCGCGATATCAATCTTTACGGGCAGCTCCAGTTTGATAGTCTGCAACTGCGCGACCACATTGACGCCTTCGCCATCAAGACCGACCGCTCGTTGGAGAACTGGATGCTGAGCCTGGCCGGGGATGCGCGCGATGCGTTCCTCTCGGGCGGCATCAACACCTGGAACCTGGGCTGGACAGCTGGCCGCGTCGGTTTTGACAGCGCGGATGCGCAGGTCAACGATGCGGGGACCGCGGGCACACAAGGCGGGTTCTCCAAATGGAACGTGAGCCTCTCGCGTCTGCAAGGCCTGAGCCCAAAGAGCGGTCTGTACCTGGCCGTCTCCGGCCAGTGGGCGAACGGCAACTTGGATGCGTCGCAGAAGATGGCCATGGGCGGTCCTTCCTCGGTGCGCGCTTATGATACCAGCGCGCTATCGGGCGATACCGGCTATCTGGCAACCGCTGAATTGCGGCACGCCTTGGGCGCAGCTTGGGGCGGGCAATGGCAGACGGTGGCTTTCGTCGACACTGCGCGCGTGACGGTCAACAAGAGTACCTGGGGTGCGGGAACGAACACCGCGACCCTGAGCGGAGCGGGCGTAGGGATCAACTATGCCGGGCTGAAGCAGTGGCGTGCCAAGACCTATATCGCCACGCGTATTGGTGGGCCCCCAACGCTGGTGGCGAGCAGCGCATCCACCCGCGTATGGGTCGAGATCAGCAAGGGGTTTTGACAGCATTACAGCCGCTGGTTCGGTCGCAGATAGATGTAATTGTTTAAAATTCTACAATCACTTCGCTTAGATTTAATTCGTAAGTGCAATTTCCAGAGAAATGGCCACCGAGTATAATTCGAGCTATTTTCTCGCCAAAGGAAACTGCCAATGAATTACACTTAGATAACCGAGATAGAACGATACCAGATAAAAGCCTATTTGAAAGCAGCTTACACACAACAAGCGATAGCCAGTGAGCTGGATCGAGCGCCATCAACAATTAGTCGAGAGCTTAAGTGCAACACCATACTAGGTGGATATACGCCTCAATAAGCTCAGAGATTAGCTGGTGAACGCAAACAACGGCTCTGTCATGCGTGATCCCCACCAATAAAACTGTACACCTCATTAAGCGCTAAACTTGATCCTGAGGTGATAAATGACAATACTAAAAATAAAAGCACAGCCTTGAATTCAAGTCTGAAGCCATTAAACTAGCTGAACGAATCTCATTGGCGAGAGCCTCAGCATAACTATCTATTAGCCCTTCGCAGATTTACGATTGGCGCAAAGCCATCATTCGTGACTTCACCGATGTGGAGGGCGACAGTTATCTCGCGGCTGAAATTGCGCGCCTAAAACGAGAGTTAGCCGAGCAAAAAGAGGAGATGGAAATCCTAAAAAAGGCGGCTTCCTACTTCGTCAAGAATCAAAAGTGAAGCGCTTTGAGTTCATTTTTGAGTATCGAAGTGAACACACGATTACGATGATGGCCCAGGTGTTACGCGTGTCGCGAAGTGGTAAGCGATCAACAAACCCCACGCTATACGCGCGACACATTCCACGGTAGCAATGCTTGTAATTCCTCATCGCTCGATTTGCTCGGCAGCCTTGTAAACACTTCCCGCAAATAGGCATACGGTTCAAGGCTATTCGCTTTTGCGTTTTCGATTAAGCTATAGATAGCGGCGCTGGCGTGGTTGCCTCTGGGCGTTTCGTCGCATTATATGATTTTGCCGCTGCGAAGTTCGCTATCAAGCCGTGTGATCAGTGGTGTCATCAGTTTACCACTGCGCATCATCCAATTCGCGAGGGTGTTGCGGGGGATATCTATCTCCATGCGCTTGAAGATATTTTCTTGGCGGTGCAATGGCAGCGCATCTTGGCATTTCGCCGTAGCGATAAAGGCCAGTAGGCCTGCGCTCGCATTGCTCCTTGGAATGGGCTGCGCAGGTACAGACTTTGTCGGCATCGCTGAGATCATGTTCGATACGGACGCGAGGCAAGTCGGCTGGTAAGGGCTTACGACCTCGAGACTTACGACGTTCATACTGGATGGTTTCGGTTTTGGTGTTATCGGTGTTTTCGTCAAGGTGGTCTTCAGGGGCCGGCTCAGCCGCTTCCGCCTCATTAAAAAGCTCGGTCTGCCCATCCAACTTCACACTGCTGGCCGCAAAGCGTTTAAGCTCTAGCAAAGGTACCTACTCTTCCAATAACGAGATGCGTTTATCCTTCTCGTTGAGGCACCGATCCTTCTCCAGCAGCAAGGCTTTAAGGCTGAGGATATCGTCGCAAGAAGGGGTAGATGGTCGCGTCGTCATGACGCGTATTACACCAAAAAGCCTTTAGCTAACCGAGTCAAAATACAAGGTTTCATGGCGTTTATTGCGCCAAATATCCAGGCCATCGAGTAAGAGATTTAAGTCGCGGTCATCGCGTAATGCATAGCTTGATTCGCACTGGCGAGGCCATTTAAACGCTGTTTTTCTAAGCGTTTATGCCAGACGACAAAACCGTTTCGCTCCCAATACAGGCGTTTGATTTTATCTCGGCCACGATTACAAAATACCAATAGCATCTCCATCATCGGTGAGATCGCCAGCTCGTTTTCAACCAGCGCGGCCAAGCCGTTAATAGACTTGCGCATATCGACTGGGGTCATGTACAAATAGACCTCTACATTAGATGTCGGTCGCAGCATCAGTTCGATTCCCGAAGGATATGCAGCGCCGCGGGCAATACGACAGGCAAATCGCTGGCAGACAGCTCTAGCCTCACGCCCAGTGGCAAATTTATCATCGCAGGAGAAGACGCAGCCATCCCGCTGAGTTTTATTAATTTTGCTGACGGCGCTTTTGCGGGACTTAAACGATTACGCCAATAGGCGGGGTGGTGGAATTTTATTTTGTGCTGTTTGCAATACGTGGTTTGAGAAAGGCCGCTGTCTTGCCAGGCGATGATGTGGTCTTGCCAGAATTGCTCTTTGTTGATTGTATTCATGGGCCGCTCCTCAGTTTAAAGCTGAAGAGTAAAGCCGCAGCGAAATGATTATTAGATGGGGTTTATTGGCAGCTTACTGTCAAAAGACTTGTTGGCTAGTTTGCCACTTGATCCCGGCGTGTCCTATTGCGACGTGATAATGATTTGCTTTCAGCAGCCTTTCAAATTTTACGATCAAGAGCTGTCTATTACCGCGAGCGTGGGTAGCAGTTATTCTGAATCGGCTGAAACCTCGGTTAATAGCTTAATACAGCAGGCTGATTTTGCCTAGCATCAGGCTAAAGCACTGGGGTGTAATCGCAGTAGTTTGATTAGCTCTGACGTTATGCCTTACTTAAATAGGCAGGTTTTATTTCAGTTAGAGCTGCGTCACGCTTTGGAAAAAGACGAATTTTGTTTGTAATAACAGCCTAAATTTGAAGTTAGCAGCAGCAAACTGATCGGCTTTGAAGCCTTGTTGCGATGGCGTCATCCCCGGCTTGCGCTGGTCATACCCGATTAATTTATCCCTCTGTAGAAGTCACTGAAGGGATTTTATTAGCAGAGCCTGAGGTTACTGCTCGAGTGATTGCGATACGGGAAATGGTCATTTTGATTGCCCTAGACGATTTTGGCACCGGCTATGCTTCAATTACCGTTTGATACTCTCAAAATTGACCGTAGTTTTGTCAGTGAGGTGACAAGCCATCCCAAGCAAGCGGCAATAGTCAGAGCTTTCACCGGTCTTGCCCATGACCTTGGCGTTATTCTGGTGGCCTAGGGCGTAGAAACTCAAACCGAGCTGGCGTTGATAGCGGAACTTGGCTGTGATTAAGTGCAAGCTTATTTGCCCGGTCGCTCGATACCGTCCGAGTAATTGCAGGGCTGGCTGACTCCCACAAGACCCGTAAATACAATGCCCCCAATATCGAGAAATAATTACACTAAGCTTTCTTCGTTTGTCATTAAATTGACGGACGCGAGTGACATATCAATTTTTAGTCGTTATAGTCAAAAAAATGACTGAAGGCTTGTTTGAGAATGTCCACCTTGCTGAAGACTTTGATTGCCGCTCCTGAGCCACTGGCTCAGAGCTTGCACTCGGTGTTGCTCGCCCTTGGCGAAAACCCTGTCTACCTAAGCAAAGATCATGCTGAGCTTGCCGATGCTGAACTGATTTTTATTTTTGGCGATGGCGACCAGTACAATCTTAAGCTCGATCAATTGCCATCGAAGTCGACTCTAGTGGTTAAAATTATAGCCTCGCGACTTACTGACGGTGTTTTGGTAAAAAAACAGGCCAATACTTCGGCGCAGCCTGTGTTATCACTTTATGAGCCATTTTATTATCAAGAGGTTTTGGACGTTTTGTATGCGGCTCGGCAGCGCTGTCAGCCTAGTGTTGCCATTAGCGATGGCCCCGAATGTGAAGATCTTGTTGGTACTAGTGCGGCCATAGCGACTGTCAGGAAGCTTCTGCGGCAGGTGGCTGATAAAGCCGTAACGGTAATGGTTAATGGTCCTTCTGGCTCAGGTAAAGAGGTCGTCGCCCGAACTTTACACCGCTTGTCTGAGCGCAGTGCTGGCCCGTTTGTGCCTATAAATTGTGGCGCTATTCCTAGAGAATTATTGGAGAGTGAATTATTTGGCCATGAGCGGGGCGCGTTTACTGGGGCCATATCTAGCCGTGCGGGACGCTTTGAAATGGCTGAAGGCGGAAGCTTATTCTTGGATGAAATTGGTGATATGCCACTGGATATGCAAGTCAAGATTCTGCGTGTGTTACAAGAGCGGTGTTTTGAAAGAGTGGGCTCAAATAAAACTCAGATTGCCAATGTGCGTATTATTGCGGCAACACACCGTAATCTAGAGGCCATGATTGCCGCCGGAGAGTTTCGAGAAGACCTCTATTACCGTTTGAATGTCTTTCCCATCGAGGTGCCTTCTCTGGCCCAGCGCAGCGAAGATATTCCCCATCTTATTAGAGTCATTAGCGCTCAATTACAGGCCGAAGGCTTGGGGCGACTGCGCTTGTCTGGATCCGCAATCGCTTCTTTGCAAAGCCATCACTGGTCCGGCAATATTCGTGAACTGGCCAATTTACTAGAACGCTTGGCAATTATGTTTCCCTCAAGTGTGGTGGGAAATGCAGATTTGCCACCGGCGTATCGCTATGGGGATGTAGATTTCTCTGTATTGCCAGCACTTGGGCAGGGTAGTAATGACATTCCGCCGTCGAATGACAGCTTGCCAGCAGAGGGACTAGACATGAAATCTGCTCTGCAGGATTTAGAGCGCAACTGGATTGCCCAAGCGCTTGATGTGCATCAAGGTGTAGTCAGTAAAGCAGCGCAGCATTTGGGTTTACGGCGGACGACATTAATTGAAAAAATGCGTAAATTGGATATTCAGGCTTAGCTTTTAGTTGGTTTAGCCACCGGCCAACTTTACCGTAAACCCCTTGGCTTCTAGCAATGTTTTTAAAACTTGACGATGATCGCCCTGAAATTCCATTTCACGATCTTTTATTGCGCCACCAGTGCTGAGCTTTTGACGCAATTCTTTGCCGAGATTTTTTAACTCAGTGTCACTGAGGCTCAGGCCGTTAACAATACTGACGCCTTTGCCTTTGCGCCCTTTGGTTTCTCGGCGAATCCGGGCAATACCATTGCCCTCAGGAACGGCCCCGTTAATTTGCTTGCAGCGACATTGGCTACTGATTTGACCGCACTCTGGGCAGAGACGCCCCTGGTCAGTGGAATAGACAAGACGGGGCATGATTTTCTCCTATTTTGTGCTGTGCTGACTATAATGGCATCGCCCGTTACGGGGTATTGATTTTATCGCCATTCTCGGAGTATTAGTAATGGTAAATGACCATGCAAACCAGCTTATTGATCTGCAGACTCAGCTCGCCTTTCAGGAAGATTTACTCACCAGTCTCAATGATCGGGTTTATGCCCAGGATCGTGAGATGCAAAAAATGCAGATGGCCATCGCGCGTTTGAGTGAGCAACTGCGTGAACAGAACGTCGCAGCGGAGCAGGGTGATAATCAGCCCAGTTTTGAAAAACCACCCCACTATTAGGGGTGATTATAGGCGGGTGGAAAAGCGAAGAAGGTGGCCGGCTTAGTTTGTCATAAACCAAGCCGACGAGTAGTCCAGTGATTATTTTATAACAGAGACTTCTTCGGCCTGAGGGCCTTTTTCGCCTTCAGTGAGGATAAATTCGACCACTTGTCCTTCATTCAAGCTGCGGCGTCCACGGCCCTGGCCACGAATTGAACGGAAGTGAACAAATACGTCGCCACCGGCATCGCGGGTAATAAAGCCGTAGCCCTTGCTGACGTTAAACCATTTTACGGTGCCACGTTCGCGTTGGGTCTTGAATTTGTCGGCAAGCTGGGGCAGGCCTGGAGATAGCAGCATGGCTAAAAATACTGCGCTGGCAACAATAAGGGCGGGGATTAATTTAAGCGTGTCGAGCTGGAGTAATTGAAGAGCCCAAAGGGTAAAGAAGCTTAAGCTGGCAAGAACAATAATTCTAATTATCAGTAACATAAAAATCCAAAGATAGCTGAAAGTAAATTGACATATCGTGATGTTCAGGCGCCTTAAGAGGCAAACCTGCGCAGGATTATAGCAGCAACCGCTTTAGGCGTCTCGGCATTGTCACTTGTGTGGTTTTAACTTAATGCTCCTCGCCAAACCTGCCGCCTCACCAGCTCGCAGATTTGCCCCTGTTGTTAACGTGGAAATGCCCGAGTAGTCAGTGTTTAAGGGAAATTACGCATAGTTGTAAGTTTAACTAAAGGGCATGCTAAACGAGTGAATGCATGACAGATACTCGTGCTGAGTTCTGTAGCGGTTGAGGTTGAGGTTGATTTATGTTGGTACGCGATTGGGTTAAATCAAAGGAGGGTGTCGCTTCTGCACGCAGAAATCGTCTTGTCCTTAATTTGGCCCTAACCACCTTATTTTTACTGATGTTGTTCATGGCCTTGTTTGCCTCGTACTCTATGTTTAAGTCGGACTCTCGCTTGCAGCAGGCAGCGAATTTAAGCAATGAGTATTTTAAGAGTCAAGCCGCGTTATTTTCTCTCGACGAAGCCTTGCAGAATGGCATGATTTTGATTAAGTTTGAGCGCGCTGCCAAGTCTGAAGATATTCAGTTGCTGGACACTCTGCGTGGACAGCTGATCAAGGCGCGTCATAGCTTATTTAGTAACTCTTTGCAGGGCTTTCCTGAACCGGTAATCGCTGAAATTGGCCGCTTGCTCAATTATTATATGTCCTATCAATCTGGTCCTACGGGATTTAGCCTGAGTTCGCTGAATTCACAGGCTGATTCTCGACTGTTGATTGAGAATTTACTAAAGCTGCGTAGCCACCAAGATGAGTGGGCCTTGAAACTGAATCAAGGAGCCGTGAATCAACTCCAGCAGTGGGAGTCTAAAGTCACAGGCGTTGCCATGCTGACCCTGCTTGGTTTTATACCATTATTTGCGGGGATTATTACTTCACGGCGTTTTGCCCACGAGCGACATCAGTTACTTAATATCCGAGAATACTTTAACCATCTACTGGATGCCCTCCCTGGAGTGGTACTACTGACTGATCACAAGGGAAATATTATTTCTGCTAGCGCGGCAGTGACCCGGTTTTTGTCTCTACAGCCGGGATGGTTTGAAGGACAGAATGTGGACATGATTTTGCCGAAACGATTCCGTCAACAATACAAATTGTATAGTCAGAATTATCTCGAGAGAAAAATAGTCACAGTGAAAGGGCGTGAGCTTTTAGTGGTCGATGCCAAGGGTCAGGAAATACCCGTTGAGTTACATTTTGGCCATTTTGATACTGCTGAGGGTGATGTTTTGGTTCTCAGTTTACGCGATGTGACTGCTCAGCGTCAGTTGTATCAGCGTTTTCAACATGCTCAAAAACGTTTTGATATGGCGATGACGGCATCCCATGACGGTTTGTGGGACTGGGATTTAAAAACCGGTAATGTATATTTTAGTCCGGCTTGGCTAAATATGCTTGGTGTGCGTGGCGGCCAACCATTGAATGGCATCACGGTTTTTGAAAACAGTGTTTATGAGGAAGACCGAGACCGAGTGTTTGCCGAAGTCAAAGCATTTGTGAAGGGTCGAGAAATGGTATTTCGTTCTGAGCATCGCCTGCAACACACTAATGGCAGCATTATTGATATCATTAGCCGTGGCTCTGTGCAACGTGATGCTAGTGGCAGAGTACTGCGCATGGTTGGTGTGCACAGCAATATTAGTGATTTAAAAGATGCGGAAAGAGGTGTGCAAAGTCTCAATCGCAGTCTGGAAGATCGGGTTCGTTTGCGAACTCAGCAATTAGGAAATGCCTTGGTCAGTGCAGAAGCGGCCAATGCGGCTAAATCTGCATTTTTATCAGTGATGGGCCATGAAATACGCACACCTATGAACGGTGTGATTGGCATGGCTGATTTGCTTGCCAAGTCCAAGCTTGATCGCGAGCAAGCGATGATGGTAAATACCGTCAGACGCTCTTCCTTAAGCTTGTTAAAGACGCTGGATCATATTCTAGACTACGTGACGCTGGAGTCGGGTGGGGTGAAAATTGAAACTCAAAGTGCCCGTCTTATTGAGTTCTTGGAAGGTATTGTTGATGAGTTTGGGCCGCAGCTGGCTAAAAACAAGCAACAGTTTATCTTGCATATTGACCCAAATATACCTCTTGAGGTACATATTGATACCCTGCAGTTGGGCAAGGCCTTGGCGAGCTTGCTCGAGAATGCCTTAAAGTTTTCTGTATATACCTCGCCTCAAGGCGTTATCCAATGTCGAGTTGCCTTATCTGAAGATCAACATGGTGTGCTGCCTGAGCAGCGGCGTTTGCAAATTCAGGTGATTGATAATGGTATTGGTATTGCGAGTCAGCTGCGAGCACATTTGTTCGAGCCCTTTGTGCAAGCTGAAAGCAGCCGTTCACGGCGTTTTGGTGGGCTAGGCTTGGGACTTGCCATAAGTTCTCGTTTGCTGGCGCTAATGGGTGGTGATGTGACTTTAACCAGCACTAGCAATGAGGGTACTTGTTTTACGGTCTCGCTGTTGGTCACTATTGCGGAGGATGGATCGGACATGCCTGAGGCAGCCGGTAAGCGGACCGTGCTGGCTGGGATTTCGGCGGGATTTCAGCGGGATGCACTGGCGGCGGCGTTAAATTTATATTCTTACCAAGTGTTCTGGTTTGACGGCGCTGGACAGCTGAGTGACTTGGTAGAGGGGCTTCAGTCGGCCCCCTTTGTGGTGGTCAGCGGCTTGGAGGACAGGGCAATTAAATCACTTTGCGATGAGCAAGCTTGGCCCCAAGTAAGCCTTAGAGAACGTCCCCGAGGACCGGTGCATGCCATTGTAGACGCGGTGTATGTAAATCCCTTATTGCCTTCTACCCTGGCCAGGGCAATTGAGAGGAAATTACGCGAGCCTGATGCCTTGGCCAGTAAATAAATCTTCAATTAAGGTCTTGTCGCTTTATTTAGATTTTAATGACGTCTTCTGCTTGAAGGCCTTTTGGGCCATCCATTAAATTGAACTCGACCCTCTGGCCCTCGTCCAGGGTTCGGTAGCCTTCACCACGAATGGAGCGAAAGTGTACGAAGACATCGCTACCATCAGTGTGGCTGATAAAGCCAAAGCCTTTGGCGTTGTTAAACCATTTCACTGTTCCGGAAATGCGATCACTCATTTTTGTTCCTCACCAAATAATTAATGTCGGCGACAGAAATAAACCGCGTTTTTCGGCCGTCAACTGGGCTTTTTTTAGGGCAATTGAGCTTGTTGCCGAGGGCTGCGGCACAGAGGTGCATAGCGGGACTATGCGAATTGAGATAGTAAGCTAGCATCACTTCACAGCGTGGAATATCGGCCTTGAGGTGATGCTAACTATATCGACTTTAGCGTATTTGTCTACGCTTTCAATTTCAGATGAGCCTACAGCGCCTTAATGCTTTTGATTTGCTCGGACAAGGTGGCCATTGCGGTGCCTTGAGCGTCCAGTTTTGCCTGTTCTTTGGCGACCACTTCTGGCGGAGCTTTATCGAGGAAGCCAGCATTGCCAAGCTTGCCTTGTAGGCGCTGAATATCCTTATCCAATTTCTGAATTTCTTTTTCCAGTCGAGCGATTTCAGCCGTTTTGTCTATTAAGCCGGACATCGGCACCAGCACTTCCATGGTGCCGACTAACTGGGTCGCCGACATGGGCGCCTCGTCGTTGCTGGCTAACCACTTGATGGATTCTAATTTGGCCAGTTTACTAAGTGCCTGACGGTTTTCCTCTAGGCGGCGCTGGTCCTCGTCACTGCCATTTTTGAGAAGCAATGCTAAGGTTTTACCCGGCGGAACATTCATTTCACCGCGAATATTGCGCACTGCCAAAATGACACTCTTTAACCATTCAGTATCGGCCATGGCGGCGGCATCAATTTGATCGGCGTCAGCATTGGGATAGGCTTGCAGCATAATGGTGTCGCCGTCGCCGTTCAATTTAATGCCGGCAATTGGCGCCACTCGCTGCCAGATTTCCTCAGTGATAAAAGGCATAAAAGGGTGAGCCATGCGCAGGGTGGCTTCCAATACCCGAATGAGAGTGCGGCGAGTGCCACGTTTGGCCTCGGCACTGGCGTGCTCGTCCCACAGTACGGGCTTAGACAATTCAAGATACCAGTCGCAGTACTCGTTCCAGATGAACTCATAGATGGCTTGTGAGGCGTGATCAAGCCGGTAGGCGGCCATGGCGTCGGCCACGGTCTGCTGGGTTTGTTGCAGGCGAGAGATAATCCAGCGATCGGCGAGACTAAGTTCAACCGTTTCACCGCTGATACCGCAGTCTTGATCCTCGGTATTCATCAATACATAGCGCGCCGCATTCCAGATTTTATTGCAGAAATTGCGGTAGCCCTCTAGTCGCTTCATATCCCAGTTAATATCGCGTCCGGTAGAGGCCAGTGAATACAAGGTAAAGCGCAGGGCGTCGGTGCCGTGGGCGCCAATGCCGTCAGGGAACGTGGTGCGGGTGGCTTTGGCAATTTTTTCAGCCAGCTGGGGCTGCATCATATTGCCGGTGCGTTTCTCCAGCAGGGTGTCTAGCTCTATACCGTCAATCATATCCAGTGGGTCGAGAACATTACCCTTGGATTTGGACATTTTATTGCCCTGTTCATCGCGAATTAGGCCGGTAACGTAGACGGTTTTAAACGGCACCTGGGGCGCGCCAGTGTCGTCCTTGTTGAAGTGCATGGTCATCATAATCATTCGGGCAACCCAAAAGAATATAATGTCAAAGCCAGTAACTAGGACGTCAGTAGGATGGAATGTCTTCAGGCGCTCGGTGGCTTCCGGCCAGCCTAGGGTACCGAATGTCCACAGCGCAGAGCTGAACCAGGTGTCGAGCACGTCATTGTCTTGTTTTAAGACCAGATCGGCAGGCAGTTGATATTTGGCGCGTGCCTCGGCTTCATCGCGAGCTACATAAATATTGTCTTCGGCGTCGTACCAAGCGGGAATACGGTGTCCCCACCAGAGCTGGCGAGAAATACACCAGTCCTGAATGTCGCGCATCCAGCTGAAATACATATTCTCGTATTGCTTGGGGACAAACTCAATGCGGCCGTCTTCAACCGCTTCTATTGCTGGTTTGGCTAGTGCGGCAGTGGCGACAAACCATTGGTCGGTGAGCATGGGTTCTATAACGAGACCAGAGCGATCGCCACGAGGCACTTTAAGTGCATGATCGTCAACTTTGGCAAGCAGTCCGGCGCTGTCTAAATCCGCTACGATGGCCTTGCGGGCGTCGTAGCGATCTAGGCCGATATACACGGGGGGCAGGGTAGTGGGTAAATCACTGTTGGCCGAACTATCGCTGTTGTAGATTTCGGCTTCGCTGAGGATGGCGGCGTTGTTGTCGAGGATATTGATCATCGGCAATTTGTGACGCTGGCCAACGGCGTAATCATTAAAATCGTGGGCAGGGGTGATTTTCACACAGCCGGTGCCAAAGTCGCGATCTACATAATCGTCGGCGATGATGGGGATGCGACGATTAACAAGGGGCAGATCGATAAATTTGCCAATTAAGGCGGCGTAGCGTTCATCTTTAGGGTTCACCGCTACGGCGGTATCACCAAGCATAGTTTCTGGACGAGTAGTGGCCACGACCAAGTGGTCTTTGCCATCAGCGGTTTTAACACCATCGGCCAGTGGGTAGCGGAAATGCCACATAAAGCCTTTTTCTTCGCTATTTTCTACCTCTAAGTCAGAAATAGCAGTGTGCAGCTTAGGGTCCCAGTTCACTAAGCGCTTGCCACGGTAGATCAGTTTGTCGTCATAAAGACGGACAAACACTTCCTGAACGGCCTTGTAAAAGCCCTCATCCATGGTGAAACGTTCGTGGTTCCAGTCTACCGAGGCACCTAAGCGGCGAAGTTGGCGGGTGATGGTGCCGCCGGATTCTTCTTTCCATTCCCAGACTTTGTCGAGAAAGGCGTCGCGACCCAAATCGTGGCGGGTTTGGCCGGTTTCTGCGGCCAGTTTACGTTCTACCAACATTTGGGTGGCAATGCCGGCGTGGTCGGTACCCACTTGCCACAGAGTGTTATGGCCTTTCATGCGGTGGTAGCGAGTAAGAGCATCCATGATCGAGTCTTGGAAGGCGTGGCCCATATGCAGACTGCCGGTGACATTCGGCGGCGGAATCATAATGCTGTAGGGCTGGCCCTGACCTTGGGGGGAGAAATAGCCTTTTTCCTCCCAATTTTGATACCACTTGGTTTCGATGTCGGCGGGCTGAAATGTCTTGTCCATGGTGTCTCGATAATCGCTGAATTGGGGCTAAAGGTGCCGTGGCCAAAGGCTCCGAGGTATATGTCGGAAAGCGGCTGGACGACGATAAAAGGGGACTAAATATAAAAGAAAGAAGTATAAAGAGTTTTAGCCATGCTGGCCAAGATTGTGGCGGGATTTCTGTGTATTAGGGCGTGGAGATTTCACTTCAGCTCTTGCCGCTGCTAGTCGTGGGTCTGGCGGTGCCACTGCTCCAGTATGGATTTGTCTAAGCTCAGCAGGCGGGTACGCAATTCTGCTTCAATATTTGGCATCATTGAGTCGATAAATTCCTGAATAAACAGTTCGTGCTGAAAATCTTGATCGGCGTCATAGTGTGGCTTGTTCTGCACTATGGTTGCGGTTTCTGACGCGGAGAGCGGTGAGTCGTCAATAATATCGTCGAGCAAAGGGATATTGTGTAAATCAATGCCGGCGGTATTTTGCAATGTAGCCTGCAAGGCTTCCAATTCGTCTAGTAGTGGCATTTTGTCGATGGCCATAAATTCATTCTTTAAGTGGCAATGGAGTGAGTGTTCAGGGGATAACCACGATTATTATACAAGCTATAGCGTTCACGCGAAGCTTTGAGTCGAGCGGGTTGCTGGGCGACGATTTCGGCAAGACGTTGGAATCGACTGAAAAAGCTGGGAATCTCTTGGGCCAGATTAATCATCACATCACCGTGCTCACCGGCGTGTTCACCACAACCGATTAGCACCGGATTTTTGTCGCCGGGGTGGCAGCTATGGGGTACAAAACTCTCATCGCGATATTGCCATAGCATTTTTTCTAAGGCTTCACTGGCAGCAAGGTCATCACAGTGTAAGTACACGTTGTGATTGCTGCGATAAGCTTTTTCTGCCAGCCGACAGGCGAAGTGCATTGCTGCGTTTTCATCGCCTTGCTGGAGAATGTAAAAATCAATCTTAGTCACTGACTTATGCGCTCGCTTTACTCATTAAATACTGGCAGAGCAGTCCAACTGGACGACCGGTTGCGCCCTTATTGGCGCCGCCAACCCAAGCCGCGCCGGCGATATCGAGATGAGCCCAGCGATACTCTTTGGTAAACCGAGATAAAAAGCAGGCCGCGGTGACGCTGCCAGCCTCGGGGCCACCAATGTTGGCGATATCGGCAAAATTACTGTCCAGCTGGTTTTGATAATCGTCCCAAAGAGGCATGTGCCATGCGCGGTCCTGAGCAAGACGACCCTGTTCTAAGAGTTCTAGAGCAAAGCTGTCGTCATTGCTGAACAGGCCGGAAGCGTGTTTGCCAAGAGCGACTACACAAGCGCCGGTGAGGGTGGCGATATCTATCACCGAAGCGGGCTTAAAGCGCGCGGCATAAGTCAGCGCGTCGCACAGTACCAAACGGCCTTCAGCGTCGGTATTGAGCACTTCAATGGTCTGTCCAGACATGCTAGTCACCACATCGCCAGGCTTGGTGGCACCACCGCTGGGCATATTTTCAGCGGCGGCAATAATGCCAATCACATTCAGTTTCAAGCCCATTTCGGCGATGGCCCTCATGGTGCCGACGACGCTGGCAGCGCCGCACATATCGTATTTCATTTCGTCCATTTTAGCGCCGGGTTTAAGGCTGATACCGCCGGTATCAAAAGTAACCCCTTTGCCAACTAGAACATGGGGCTGGGCTGACTTTTTACCGCCCTTGTATTCCATCACGATGAGTCGTGCTGGTAAGTCGCTGCCGGCACTGACCGAAAGCAGGGCGCCCATGCCAAGTTGTTGCATTTTTTTCTCGTCAAGAATACTCACGCTCAGAGATTCGTGGGCTTGGCCGAGGCTGCGTGCTTGGCTGGCAATATATTCGGGGGTACAAATATTGCCGGGTAAATCACCCAGCTCGCAGGCGGTATTGATGCCATTGCCAATACTTTGGCCTTTAGCCACCGCTTGGCGATTGGCTTCGGTATTGGCGGCCTCAATGGTGACACGGCGAATAGAGAGGGCGGCTTTGGGTTTGCTCACGGTGGCGGTATAGCGATAGCTGGTGGTGGTGAGTAGTTGCGCGACACGCTGATACTGCCAGCTTGGATTGCGATCCAAAACGTCAAGCTTGTCGAGAATAATACTCAAGTCTTTGCACTCGGCATTAGCGGGTGCCGCGGTGCTCGCCAACATAATTTTGTCAAAGTCGCTATCGCTGATTTGGGCCTTGTCGCCCTTGCCAATAGCGAGCAGACGTCGGGCTTTAACACCAGTGAAATTGGGTAAGTACAGGGTTTCGCCGACTTTGGCCTTGAAATCACCCCGTGCGATTAACTGACTGATTGCGCCGCCGCAGGCCTTGTCAAGTTCCTGTGCCAATTCGCCGCCAAGTTTGGCATCGACAACAATAACGAGACAGTCGGTGTTAACAGTGCTGATGTTTTTACAGGGTTTAAGGCTAATTTGCATGGATACACTCGCAGGACATTGACGGATTAGTGATAATACACGTTGCTATCAGGCCGCAACCGAAGTTGCTGTGTAAAAGCCTGTATTTGCGCTTAGTGTAAAGGGTATCATCAGCGCGTGAAATAGTTGTGCTTATTGGTGCGATTAACGATAAAAATTTCAATAGGGTTTTCCCGGTCAGAGTATCAGCTATTTTTGAATGTTAAATCATGGCTGGGTTAACTGAGGCAATATGGGTCGCTCGTTTGCAGGGTAAGGGAGACAGGGTTTTTGATTTTATTCCGATATCTGGCCAGCGAAATGCTGAAGACTATAGTGGCGGTTACCCTGGCGCTTTTGGTTATCATCATGAGCGGGCGATTCGTGAAATACCTCGGCCAGGTGGCATCGGGGGATTTTGCGCCAGATGTGCTGTTGTTAGTGATGCTCTATCGCTTGCCCAACTTTTTAGAGGTGGTGCTGCCCCTTGGGCTCTTTATCGGAATTTTACTCTCCTATGGTCGACTCTATGAGGATAGTGAAATGACCGTCATGAGTGCCTGCGGCATGAGTCGCGGCCGTCTTCTTACCTATACCATGATTCCTGCTATGCTCACCGCTGGGGTAGTCGCATATGTGAGCTTGGTGGTCACGCCCAGTGGCATACAGGCGTATATCGAGTTACTCGCAGAAAGCAAGTCTGAAATAGGGGTCAAAGCCGCTGTGGAAGGTCGTTTCCGGCTCGATAAATCCAGTGGCAGGGTGACCTATATCGAAAGAGCCAATCGCGACGATCAATCCATGTTTGGGGTGTTTATCGCGCAGCCTGAGCCGGTTCAAGCCAATGACCGGCCGTTATTGTCCTTGGTGACGGCGGCGCAGGGCCGCTTTGAAGTGGATACTAAGTCGGGGCAGCGTTATTTGGTCTTGGATGATGGCGTTCGTTATGTGGGGCAGTCTGGGTATATGGATTATCAAGTGACGAGCTTTGCGCGCCTCGATCAGTTAATTCGCGACCCAGACGTGAAAACCTATCGTCAGGAATTGGACGGCAAGGACAGCGCTGAGTTGTGGAAGTCGGATGCCTTGGAAGATATCGCGGCGATCCAATGGCGAATATCCCTAGGCTTATTGGTGCCTATCGCTGCCTTGATCGCGGTGTCCTTAAGTAAAACCGATCATCGTCGCGGCCGCTACGGCAAAATGTTTCCGGCATTTATGATTTATATGGTGTATTTGGTCCTGCTTAACGCCGTGCGCGACGCGATCGCCAAGGGTCAGTGGCCTGTTTTTCCGGGGATGTGGGCGGTACATGGGGTGTTTTTGTTATTGGGTTTCATTCTGCTTTACAGTGACAGCATGTATCGACATTGGTGGCTGAGTTGGAGACGTTCTCGTGGTTAAACTCAATCGCTATATTGGCCGCTCGGTAACGGGAGCAATTTTGCTGGTGCTGCTCGTTATTGTTGGACTCGATTTATTATCTGAGCTGATTGATGGCTTAAAAGAAGTGCGCGGTGATTACACTTTTGTGTCGGTACTCAAATATGTGGCATTGATTGCGCCGGGCAGCTTTTATGATTACCTGCCTTTTGCCGCCTTGGTTGGTTGCCTGTCTGGGTTGGGCTCACTCGCCAGTAGCAGTGAATTAATTGTTATGCGCGCTGCAGGAGTGTCTACCGCCCAATTGGTGTTTGCTGTGATTCGGCCCACCTTGTTTATCACCCTGGTGGGTTTGGGCGTTGCTGAATACGTGGCACCAGTGTCGCAGCAAATAGCAGAAAGCCAGCGTGCAGTTGCTTTGCAAAAGACCTCTTCGGTGCACGGCATGTGGCATCGCGAGGGAGACGAGTTTATGCACTTTAATGCGGTACAGCCCAATGGGGTTTTGTATGGTGTGAGTGTGTTTAGATTTTCTCCCGAGCGTAAGTTGCAAGAGAATACTCATGCCGATCGGGCCTATTACGCGGCTGGTAGCTGGACGCTGGAGGACGCTAGGGTCGTCACCTTTACGGATAATGGCGTAAAGACTGAGCATTTCGCACAGATGCCTTGGGATGTTGGCTTGTCACCTGAGCTGCTGAATATTCTGGTTTTAGACCCCGAGGATCTGTCGATCAGTGGCCTGTTGCGCTATAGCCAATACCTGAAGAAGCAGGGTTTGAACGCCGGTGATTATAAATTGGCTTTTTGGAATAAATTACTGCAACCCTTAACTATTATGGGCATGGTGTTGGTTGCCATCTCCTTTATATTTGGCCCGCTGCGCAATGTTACTATGGGATTTCGGGTGTTTGTTGGAGTGATGGTGGGGATTGTGTTTCGGACCCTGCAGGATATCCTTGGGCCATCCAGCATGGTCTATGGCTTTAATCCCATTTACGCGAGTTTATTACCCATCGCTATTTGCTTTGTGGCCGGTTTTTATATGTTACAGCGACGAGCCTAGCTACTATTGACTTGCTTTGGGCTGTTTAGGGATGGCACGAAGCCGGGTGCCGGAGGCGCGGTCGTGCCAAGAGCACTGGTCTCGATCCAGCCATATCCACCAGTAGCCTAAGCCACCTAGGCCCAGAGATAAGCAGGCGACCAGTAAGCGAATGATGCATTGTCCCCAGCTTGGCCGACTGCCATCACTGGATTCCAGTTTAATGCGCCATGCCTGCATCCCGAGAGTTTGGCCACTTTTGCGCCAAAACCAGCCGAAAAAAACCACAATAAGGCCGAGCAGGTAGATTCGGTACCACCAGCCCTGTACGGGTACATTGAGATCGTGAACGACACTGCCGCCAACCGGACTGGTGCTAAAGGATTCGGTGCTGAGAATGAGGGCGGGTATCAGCGTGGCAACAAACAGAATGGCGAAGACCAAAAATGCGTCGTAAACAATTGCCGCAAAGCGTCTAAATACTCCGGGGGGATTGAGGGCTGAATCGTGAGGGGCGGGTGCGCTTGCAGAGCTCATTGACGTGCTTTCCTGATTTAAGACCGCCGCATTGTAGCAGAGCCAAAGCCTTTTGGCCTTGCGCGCCAGTTTGAGTCTAACTGAACCTAGGAAGCGGGATCGTAGTGACGATGAATAGGTTCTGAAGGGCCTCCAAGTTAGTATTTAGAGCTTGGGAAACATTTTTTATATTATGCATTGCTGTTAGTCTCCATTCTTATCAGCTTATGATTGGACATTAGCTACCGCGACGGCATACTAGGCTGTAATAAGTAGATGTACTTTCGTGGCTTAGGTTTAGTCACCATTATGGCTCTGAGTTGAATAGACTCACTGACTTATTTGGCACGATGTGGATAATAAAACTAAGGGAAATGACGTAGATGCGGGTTTTATTGATTGAAGATGATGCCAGCGTGGCGGAATACATTACCAAGGGTTTGCGAGAAAGTGGCTATCAGGTAGAGCATGCTGCAGACGGTAAAATTGGTTTGGTAAAAGCCACCACTGAACAATATGACGCCTTGATAGTTGACCGTATGTTGCCCCACGTTGACGGCTTGACCATTATCAAGACCTTGCGTGCTGCTAATGACAGGACACCGGCGCTGATCTTAAGTGCCCTTGGTGAAGTGGATGATCGCGTTAAGGGCTTAAAAGCTGGTGGCGATGACTATTTAGTCAAACCCTTTGCCTTTGCTGAATTGCTGGCCCGAATCGAAGTGATTTTGCGTCGCCAGGAAGCGGGTTCAGCAGTGACCCGTTTGAAGGTTGCCGATTTGGAGATGGATTTACTGGCCCATAAGGTGACCCGTGCCGGGCAGGCGTTTAATCTTCAGCCCAGAGAATACAAATTATTGGAATACCTGATGCGCCATGCCGGTCAGGTTGTTACTAGAACCATGCTGCTGGAAAACGTTTGGGATTACCACTTTGACCCGCAGACCAATGTGATCGATGTGCATATCAGTCGCTTGCGACAAAAAATTGATAAAGGCTTTGATCGACCTTTGTTAAATACCGTTCGTGGCGCTGGATATATGTTGGATGATTCTCAGTAAAATTTTTAGCAGCTTCACTTTCCGCTTTCTGGCCAGCTATGTGGCTTGGCTGAGTGTTGCCGTTTTTATGGTGTTGGCACTTATTTATGCCTTTATCGCTTATGATTTTTTTTCTGAGGTTCACGACTCGGTGTCGGATGAATTGGCTTCTCTGAGCCAAGCTTATCTCGACGGTGGTGAGATCGCGGTAGATGCTTATGTTCTTGAGCACAGTCGGCCAAATCGGCTCATTCGGTTTTTTTACTATGTGGGTGATGAGCACCTCAATAAAATTGCCGGTAATCTCAATGAATGGCCCGATAGCGAGGAGTACCGCAATGGTTGGTTGGGGTTTAATCTTGATTCGCTACTGAGTAACTCTGATTCAGACGGAACTGAATTTGTCGCTCGTTCGCGGCAGTTACCTGGTGGTGAGCATGTTTTGGTGGCGCGTCACTACGCCGATGTTCTCAACAGCACCAAGCTAGTTGCTGGGGCTTTAACCCGCAGCATGATCGCGACCATATTACTGGGCACTTTTGGCGGCGCCCTAGTTGCGGCATTGAGTTTGCGGCGGGTGGAAGCCATAAATATTACTTTGCGCAGAATTATGCAGGGTGACTTTTCCGAGCGGATCGACCTTGATCATAACAGTGGTGATTTTTTACGACTTTCCGAAAGCGTCAACCAAGTGCTGGATCGAATTGAAGTGCTGATGACCGGGGTGCGACAAGTGTCGGATAATATTGCCCACGACCTGCGTACACCCTTAACACGATTGCGAAACAAATTAAGCGACCTCCACGATGATTGTGGCGATGCCAAAAATCGTGAGCAGCTAGATTCACTGATTGAAGAAGCCGATGGCTTGCTAGGGACATTCAGTGCCTTATTGCGAATTGCCCAAGTTGAATCGGGTAATCGGCGCTCTGGATTTACCGATGTTGACCTTTGCACCTTGGTGACCGATGTCATTGAGTTGTACGAACCACTGGCTAGTGAAAAGGAGCAGGCTTTTCACACTGGGCTGGCCAAGGTCGGCAACTTTCATGGCGATCGCAACTTATTGTTTCAGGCTGTTGCAAACCTGCTCGACAATGCCATTAAATACACCCCTGAGGGCGGTAAGGTGCAAGTTAATCTTGCCGTAGATGGCAATGTTGTTCGTATTGAGGTTGCTGATAGCGGCATTGGGGTTCCGGAAGAAGACCGTGAAAGAGTTTTCCAACGTTTTTTCCGAGTTGAGCACAGTCGTAGCTGCCAGCCTGGTAATGGTTTGGGCTTGAGTTTAGTGCAGGCTGTGGTGCGTCTTCACGATGGCTTGATTGAATTAAAAGATAATAAGCCGGGCTTGCGGATAATATTGCGTTTCCCGCGTGGTGAAGTCTTGAGTTAAATTATTTAAGTATTAAATGTGAGATGTCAGGAATGTTAAACTGAGCCAAGGGCGCTTTGTCGCTAAGCAATATACCGATCCCAGCTAAATTTAAATCCCCGCACAGCGCATCAAGGTCGACCTTCACGGCGGTACTTTTGGTCAATAGTAAGTCTTCTCCGGGCTTGGCCAGGCTAAGATGGTCAAGCGGCGGGATGGTAGCTGGAGCTGAACTTTGCTGATCGCTCAGATTCGTACCAGTCACTGCCACGCTGAGATGACTCACATCAACGCTTGCAACTGGCGGCCTAGTTTGGCCCTCACTCAAGTCAGTCCCGCTGGGGGCAATGCTAAAATCGCCAATGTTGGCTGGTGTTGGCGTTTCTAACTGCCGTTCGTTGGCTGTTAACACCATTGTGCCCGAGGGACAAATTTGTAAACTGCTAGGTTCTCTAATATTGGTCTCTGGCTCATGGGGCTGGACTTTAACGTTGGCCGAGGCTTGATCTGGCGCGATACTGCTGTTCACAAAGGTGCACACGGCACCAATTTTTTCAAAGTGTTGTTGGAAACGTTGCAGGTCGGCCTGGCTGATATCCTTGCGGATGCGGTTGGGCTTACCCGTCAGTAGTTTGTCAACTTGCTCAGGTTGACGCTTAAATACCGCCGCGAGGTGTTTAACTACGTTTTTGCGCTCAAACCCAGGGGCAAGTTCACCAGTTAGAATAAGGTCAAAACGTTGTTCAGTCATAGGCGTAATATACCTGTTGCCGGAGCGTACTCCCTTAAGACCGGACTTATACTTATTTTAAGGAGCCGTTGTTTAATGGCGTGAGCGAGTAATGTATCTGTGGTTTCTTTAGTCAATTTAGCAGAGTTTCTACTTGGGTGTTAAGCTGTATGCGGTTTTTTTTGATTCAATACAAGAAGGTTGTGGTTCAATGGACTTAGAATCCGTTCCTACTCGGTTTGCGCGTTCATTACTGAATTTGGCAATAGAGCACGGCTATGACCAAAACGAAATTCTCAAGCTTGCGGGTGTAGCATTTAATCCCTTGCTAAGTCGCTCCCCAGGCTACCAAGCCACTATTTCAGCGATGCAGTACACGAAGCTTTATCAGCAGGTCATGAGCCTGATCCAAGATGAAGCTTTTGGTTTAATGCTCGGTAAAAATGTGACGCCAGGGGCTTTTCGGATGATGTGTTACTGCATCATTGGCTGTGAGAACTTGGGTAAAGCCATAAAGCGAGCTTGTGAGTTTTTCCGGACATTTTTCGATGCCGACGCTCAAATTTACCTCGATACACGCAAGGATAGCGCCATCGTGGGCTATGGCAGCGTGAAAAAAGGCTTTACTGGCGAGCAGGTCGATGCCTCGGATCTGTATAGTCTGTCGATTTGGCATCGGTTTTTTTGCTGGCTGGTAGGCAGTAATATTGAATTAAAAGAGGTGCGTTTTGCCGGACAAGCCCCGTCAGGTAAGGCGCGAGTGGAAAAATACCAACAGCTTTTTGGCTGCCCGGTGTATTACGGGCAATTGCGCGACGAGTTTGTATTTGATACCCGCTATCTCAATTATCCGCTCCTTCATAATGAGCGTACCCTTAAGGATTTTTTACGCGCCGCACCTTATCCCTTGATGGTCATGAGTGGCAGCCGCGATGACGGCAGTCTGGTCGCCAAAGTCAGAGTGATGATTGGCCATGACTTCTCACAAGGATTTCCGAGTTTTGAGCGCATTACCGAATCTTTGAATATGTCTGCACCGACCTTGCGTCGCCGACTCAAAAAAGAAGGCACTAATTTCCAGCAACTTAAAGATGAATGTCGTCGAGATGCTGCAATGGCTTATTTGGGTAATTCGGAGCTGTCCATTAATGCCGTTGCTGCCCTGATGGGCTTTACCGACCCTTCGGCTTTCCACCGCTGTTTTAAAAAATGGACAGCGATGACCCCCGGTGAATACCGCCAGCAAGAGCGTGAAAGTCATCGCTAAGTTTCAATAGGCTGAGGTCAGTAACTGATCGGATCCGACCTAATATTTGTCAGCCTATTGACCGTATATGTCATTGTCTCGATGAGGCCTCCGCGGCATTGTGTCACGCTAGATTACAGCGACTTTCACCCCCGGCTCGGCAGGACATATCATGGCAGAAGCATTTATATATGATGCAATCCGTACCCCACGCGGCAAAGGCAAGCGCGGCGGATCGCTCTATGAGGTCAAACCCATTGACCTAGTCACCAATCTTCTAGAGGCGCTAAAAGAGCGCAATGACCTGGATACCAGCAAGGTCGAAGATTTAATACTCGCCTGTGGCGAACCAATTAAAGAGCAGGGCCAGAATATTGCTAAAGCGGCACTGGTTTATTCCAGCTGGGACAATGTCACTACCGGCGCCCAGCTCCACCGTTTCTGCGCTGGCGGGCTAGATGCCGTAAATTTAGCCGCGGCTAAGATTGCCGCTGGCTATGAGGATTTGGTTGCAGCGGGCGGTGTTGAGTCCCTGTCCCGGATTGGTATTGGTGCCAGCGGCGGTGCGACAGGCGACCCTTGGGTGGCCATGAAAAGTTATTTTATTTCGCAGGGGCTGGGAGCCGATATCATTGCCACAATGGATGGTTTTAGTCGTGAAGATGTCGATCGCTATGCCGTCATGTCTCAGCAGCGTGCCGCCCATGCCCGCAGTGAGGGTTACTTTAAGTCCATTGTGCCGGTCACCGATTTTAATGGTGTGACTATTCTCGATCACGATGAGTTTATTCGCGGTAATACCAGCATGGAGGGTTTGGCGAAACTGAACCCTGCATTCCAAATGTTTGATGATTTTGGCCACGGTGGCGTTGCTCGGTTGAGATACCCTGAATTGGAAAATATCCACTGTGTTCACACGCCAGGAAACTCTTCCGGCATCGTCGATGGCGCAGGCTTGGTGCTGATTGGCAGTGAAACGGCTGGCAAGGAGCAAAACCTCACACCACGTGCCCGAATTCTCAGCTGTGCGCTTATTGGCACTGAACCAACCATCATGCTCGATGGTCCTGCACCGGCAACCCAAAAAGCCTTGAAAAAAGCCGGCTTAACGGTTGATGACATTGACTTGTTTGAACTCAATGAAGCCTTTGCTTCGGTAGTTTTACGCTACCAAAAAGTACTGGGTATTCCCGACGAGAAAATTAATGTCAATGGTGGCGCTATTGCCATGGGCCATCCTATTGGTGCAACAGGGGCGATGATATTAGGCACCCTGCTTGATGAGCTAGAGCGTCGCAATTTAAAGCGCGGCGTAGTGAGTCTTTGTGCCGGTGGCGGTATTGGTATTGCAACGGTTATTGAACGGGTTTAAGCGCCTGCTGGCGGCAGTCTATTGATTGCCTTGCGCACATATTGAGAGAACTGAATTATGTCATATATTCGCTTTGAGAAAGACAGCGACGGTATCGTCGAGTTGATCATGGATCAGCCCGGTAAGTCGGTGAATACGATGGGCAAAGAGTACGATCTTGCCATGCGCGCCGCCGTGGCGGAGCTCGTAGAGATGGTTGCTGCTGGTGGTGTTACTGGTGTTTATCTACGCAGTGGCAAGCCCAAGCAGTTTTTTGCTGGTGGCGATATCAAAGAGATGCTGGCTATGGATTTACACCCCAGTGCAGCAGAAAAAACTAAAATGTACGAAGGCCTAATGGCGACTAAAGCCCCATTGCGAACCTTGGAAACCTTGGGTGTTCCGGTTGCTGTGGGTATCAACGGTCCGGCTTTGGGCGGTGGTTTTGAAATCGCGCTGGCCTGTCATTATCGCGTTGCCATTGAGGGTGTGCAGGTTGGGCTTCCCGAAGCCATGATCGGTTTGATGCCGGGTGCCGGTGGCGTGGTCCGAATGACCTATTTGTTGGGCATGCAAGAAGCCATCGGCCTCATTAGCCAAGGTCGTAACTTGAAGGCCGATAAGGCCTTGGAGAAGGGTTTGTTGCACGAATTGGCCGGTGACGAAGCCGATATGCATGCCAAGGCGAAAGCATGGATCAAGGCCAACCCTGACGCCAAGCAGTGCTGGGATCAAGAGGCGTATCAGATTCCTAGCGGTGGCCCAGACGAACCAGCGAATCAGGGCCTGACTTTCTTTGGCCCCGCCAATGTCATGGTGCAAACTAAAAATTTGATGCCGGCGCAAAATGCTATTTTCGCCTGTGTGGTGGATAGCGCCCGAGTTGATTTTGATACTGCACAAAAAATTGAAGGCCGCTATTTTCTGAGTCTGCTACTAGATCAAACCGCCCGCAATATGATGATTGCGTTCTTTGTGCAGATGGAGGCATTGAACAAAGGCGCTAGCCGTCCAGATGTTGCTGAACATTTTAAGTGTCAAAAGCTCGGTATTATTGGTGCTGGGCAAATGGGCGCGGGCATTGCTACCGTCGCCGCTCAGAAAGGTATAGCGGTGGTCTTGAAGGACATCAGTCAAGACAACGCCGATCGCGGCAAGGCCTACGCCGAAGCTTACTTCACTAAAGGTGTGAGCAAGGGCAAAGTGACTCAGCAAAAAATGGATGTAGCAATGGCATTGATTAGCGCCAGTGCTGATTACAGCGATTTGTCGGGCTGTGATATTGTCATAGAAGCAGTATTTGAAGATCGCAAAGTCAAAGCTGCAGTGACAGCAGATACTGAAGCGGTGATTCCTGCCGACAGTGTCTTTGCCTCAAATACCTCAGCACTGCCTATTACTGATTTGGCTCAGGCCAGTCAGCGCCCAGCAAACTTTATTGGTATGCACTTTTTCTCGCCAGCCGAGAAGATGCCGTTGGTCGAAATTGTGCGTGGTGAGCAGACCTCCGATGAGACACTTGCCAAGGCTTTTGACCTGGCCCAGCAATTGGGTAAAACCCCGATTGTCGTTAATGACGGCCCCGGCTTCTTTACCACCCGGGTAATTGCTAAGACCGTAACCCAGGGCGCTATTATGCTCGAAGATGGTGTTAACCCAGTATTAATTGAATCTGCTGCTCGCGACAATGGATCACCGATTGGGCCCTTGTCGGCAATAGATGAAATTAGTCAGGAAACGGCCTATAAAAATGGTCAACAGGCCAAGGCAGATACCATCGCTCAAGGTAAAGAGTGGCAGGACAATGCCGCTTCACGAATTTTAGATCGCATGGTGAATGACTTTAACCGTCGCGGCAAACTGCATGGCGGTGGTTATTATGAATATCCTGCCGGTGGTAAAAAACACATCTGGGCGGGTCTTAAAGACACGTATGCAGCTGATGGTTATCTTGAAATTCCTTATCAGGATGTTAAGGATCGTCTGACTTTTTGCCAGAGTCTGGAAGCGGTGCGAGCGATGGAAGAGGGCGTCATTAATAATGTTGGTGATGCAAATATTGGTTCCATTATGGGGATTGGTTTTCCAGCCCAAACCGGTGGTGTTTTTCAGGCAATTAATGCCTATGGCCTCAAGGCTTTTGTGGCCAGAGCCAAAGAGCTTGAAGCTGCCTATGGCGCTGATTTTGCTGTGCCAGCGCTGTTGTCACAGCGCGCCGAATCTGGTGAATTGTTTCTTTAATTGAAGTGAGCTTACTTCGTTGCCCGTCTCTTTGAGGCGGGTTTTTTTTGTCTGGGTTTTAACTTGCTTAAAATCGACTTAGATGTTGGCAGCTCGAATTCAAAAGCCCATTATTGGCAGAGCTAATTTGGAGGTGACTGTGGTCGCGAGTGTTTTTTGTTACGGCAGTTTGATGTGTCCTGATATTATGACGGCAGTGTGCCGCACTGAGTATGTGTCAGAGCCCTCACTCCTAAATAACCATAAACGCTTTGCGGTTTATGGTGAGCAGTATCCTGCGGCAATAGCATTTGTTGGCGGGGTGCTTGAGGGTGTCATTTATCACGGAGTAAGTGATTCCGCTTTGAGCAAATTGGACGCCTTTGAGGGTGAGTTTTACCAGCGAGTAGGGGTGACGGTAGTTGACGGCTCAGCTCAATCTAAAGTGGCGCAGTGTTATATTTTAAAATCGCAATTTAGCGCAATCATTGCACCATGAGATTGGGACTTCCAATATTTTTTAGATCACGGCAAAGCGCATTTTATGCGCGACTATACCGACCTTCGTGGTGCTAGCCGCTGAGGTGCTTGAATACTTCTATTTAGCGGCACTGAAATTGATAAACTCCTCACAAATAATATCTCTTGGCGATGCGCCTTGTAAAAAACACTGTTTTTTTAGGTTGGTGACAAACTCAATGCCACCGCAAATATACACTTTGTGGCCGCGTAGCCCAGAGAAGTCACGCCGCAGCTGAGCGTCTATTGGTGTGTTCCACGCGGTGCTTGCTGGCCCTGAATCGTCCTTAGGCTTACTCAGGGCCAATTGATAGTTAAACAGCGAATATTTTTTTTTGAGTTCAGCCAACTCTCCTAATAAATAAAAATCCTCGGCTTGGCGATTACTGATTAAAAGATTAATATCACCGCGGTGATTTTGCGCCAGTGCATCGCGGAGTATGCCTAAGATAGGTGATAAGCCAGTTCCTTCGGCAAGAAGCATGAGTGTTTGTTCGGGTTTGTCATCTTGATAGCAGCAGCTGCCCAATGGCCCTTGTACCTGAAGGGTGTCACCGATATCGCAGTGATCTTTCAAATACTGGCTGACCTGGCCATTTGGGTGCACGCGGATGTGGAGCTCCATTTGGCTGTCTAGTCGCGCAACACTAGCAATGGAGTAGCAGCGGGCGCAGTGGTCATTAATCCATAGGGTAAGATACTGGCCTGCGTGCCAGCGCAGGCGAGTGTTTAAGCGCAGCCCCAGCGTCCGTTTGTTGAGCATGTATTTATCGGCAATGGCAACCACAATTTTTTCACTGCAACGATCAGGTATTGCCACTTGCATATCGATTTCAGCTTGGCATTGGCAGCTGAGAAAATAACCTTTTTGAACTTCCGCGGTGCTGAGTCCGGTTTGACAGTCGTCGGGAATTTGCTCTGGTTTGGCTATGAGTATGCAGGCGTGACAGGCGCCGGCACGACAACCGTAGGGAATATTCTGTCCATTTTCAAGCAAGACATCGAGGACACTAGTGCCTTCCATGATCGTAAATTTTTGATCTTTAAATTGAATTGTGGTCATGGTGGCTTGGTTAATATTAACCTCGGTAAGTGTTGCGCTATTTTTCCGTTCTGCTAAGTAATAGCAGTAGCTCATAGTGGGTGGTATGGGGAAACATATCAAATAATTGCTCAGCCTGGATGCGATATTCCCTTAGTTGTTGTAAATCAGTTGCTAGGCTTTCGGTATTGCAGCTGGAATACAATATTGTCGTGCGGCAATACGGCGGCTGAGTTGCTCGCCTAAACCGCGACGAGGTGGATTAACAATGAGTAAATCGGGTGACTGTTGTTGGTTTTCTTCAGCAAATGCGGTCGAATCCAGTGCGATGAAACTCAGCTGATGACTTACACCAAGTTCATTGGCACTCCGTGTTGCAGAGGCAATGGCTTCAGCCTCTATTTTGATGCCAACCAGATGACGTTCGTCGCGGAGGCAGTGCAAGCCGATACCGCCAAAACCGCAAAATAAATCCCAGATAAGATGCATGTTAATGTCGGCTACCCACGCGCTCGCGGTGGCATAGAGTTGTTTGGCGACGGTGTGGTTAGTTTGAAAAAACCCCTTGGGCCGTTGGTAGAGTGGAAAGCCGTTAAGGGTTTAGCGAAGCCAGGGTTCACCCGCCAGTAAATGCTCTTCTGGGCCTTCAAATACCGCCATTGTGACCGGCTGGATATTAGCGGATACCGCTAAGATTTGCGTATGATTCGGGAGTAAGGTCGGCAGAGCTGTTTGAATAAGCGGTATTTGGGTGGTGCTGCGCAATACCAGGCGCAGTATATAATCGCCCTGTTCATTGCGATTGAGACGCAGATATTTTAATTCACCGCTGCGAGCCTTGATGTCATAGGGGGTGAGTCCGGTGGTTGCCAGCCAGTCTTGCATCGCTAAGAGTAAAGCCTGCATATCTTCTGGGTAGAGGGGGCCTTGGCACAGACTCAGGGCCTTGCCGCGGTGATTTATAATACCCAGTAAGGGCTGCGCAGCGGTACCTAGGGCGACCATTTTAGCCTTGTTGCGAAAGCCCTGTTCTACCGAATAGGCGCTGGCAGTAAAGCTGGGGGTGAACATGGCCGTAATATTTCAGCCAGTTGCGCCTCTTTAGCCGCGATCTGCTCTGAATAGGGCTGACTCAGCCACTGACAGGACTGGCATTGTTGGGTCTTAAAGTAACAACAGTGCATTGCAGTTGTTCCGCAGTAGATAAGTATTCCTTATAAGCGGTGGAGGGATTAGCTGCAATAGTTTTTGAGATTTGTGAAGCTTGCGTCATTTCAAGCTGCAATAGCAGCTCTGTAATTGTCCATTAATTGACCTGGTGTTTTGAATCCGCGTATGATAAAAATCTCAGTGAATATACTTTGCAGCACAGATCTTATTTTAGCCCACAAAATTACGTCTCGGCGTCTATACCGGTGAGTTATTTTGGTCGCAGTGGTGATACATGGTCCTATTTACTAGCCGCATCGACATCCAAGTCTTGGTCTGATGAGGATGCGCCCTATCAACTGGGTGGCAGCGACTCTTCAGGTGGCGGCTTCGGTTATTCACTTGAAGCTGTGGTTGAAAGCGTATTAGTGAACGCTGCTACCCGGGCTTAGCCGCCGATGTGCAGCGTACAGATTTTTATGAACCAAACCATCTGCTATTGTATGCCAAGTACACCTTTAGCGATCGCTGGCAGCCTATTGAGATGCCGCCAGTGGTGCCTATGCCCTATAGTGAGTTTGATTAAACTGGTGTTTAAATCGGCGGTTAATAACCGCCGATTTTGTTTTGGAATAATGAATTAAATTGTGAGGGCCACCGATGAGCTCAAATATTATTTTGCATCATTATGAAATGTCGCCATTCTCAGAGAAAGTACGCCTCATGCTCGGTTATTGCAATGTAAGTTGGCAGTCGGTGCTAACCTCTGCTATGCCACCGCGACCTTTATTGTTGCCCTTGGCAGGAGGCTACCGGAGAATTCCAGTGGCTCAAATTGGTGCTGACGTATTCTGTGATACTCAGCTTATTACCGCTGAGATTGCCCAGCTGGCTAATTGCTCCAAACTCGAGATGATAAATTGCAGTGCTGAGCAGCAGGATTTTATTGCGCTATTGGACAGTGATATCTTTATGGCAGCGATCGCTGCCATTCCTCCCGGACGTATGTTGGGAACATTGCTGCAGCGGGTGTCACCACTGTCATTGTTCAAGTTGATTCGCGACCGCGCGAATATGGCTAAGCAGTCCAATATTGCCCGCCTCAGCAAGGACAAAGCTCAGGCGCTGATAGACAAGCATATTGTTGATTTAAACCAGCGATTGCAAAATAGTGACTTCCTTTTTGGTGATGAGCCCAGTATCGCGGACTTCTCTGCTTATCACAGTCTTTGGTTCTACGGTTTGATGGCTAGGCGAAGCCTGCCTGATAAGGCCAGTAAACTGTGTGTATGGTATGCCAAAATGGCCAGTTTTGGCCACGGTCAGCGAGTTAAGCTAAGTGCTCGCAAAGCGATTTCTATTGCTGCCAATACCGAACCTCGGTCAGTGCCGGTGGTCGACCAGGATGTTGAAAAATTAGGCACTCAGGTTTTTATCTCGCCGTCAGATTACGGTATGGAACCGGTCACCGGAATACTGCTGGGGAGTAACGCTGAACGCTGGATTGTGGCTCGGCAAAGTAAAGACTGTGGCAATGTACACGTGCATTTTCCTAAACGTGGTTACCATCTTAGTTAAGCCAATTTTTCATAGACGTTTAAAGGTTCTGATTTGCGCGCCCTAATTATTGGCTATGTTTGGCCAGAACCCAATTCCTCCGCGGCAGGTCGCCGTATATTGGATATTATTGCCATTCTTCAAGAGCTAGATGCTGAGGTCACCTTTGCCAGTGCGGCAGTATTGGGTGAGCACAGTATTGATTTAGCCGCCATAAATGTCGACGCGGTAAGCATTACACTGAACTGCAGTAGTTTTGATCAATTTATTGGCCAACTACAGCCCGATATTGTCGTTTTTGATCGCTTTCTGATGGAAGAACAATTTGCTTGGCGGCTTGAGCGCAGCTGCCCAGGGGCCTTGCGGGTACTGGATAGCGAAGATTTACACTGCTTGCGACATGCTCGCCATCAGGCTCTAAAACAGCAGCGCAAAATGCTAGCCTCAGACTTAATGTGTGATTTGGCTGTTCGTGAAATTGCCTCGATATGGCGTTGTGATTTAAGTTTGATCATCTCCGAATTTGAAATATCACTGCTTAAAGAGTTTTTTGGCGTCGATGCTGGCGTATTGCACTATCTGCCACTGCTGAGTAAGTTCAAAGCTGAAGACCAGCAGCAATGGCCAGATTTTGAACAACGTAAACACCTTCTGCTATTAGGCAATTTTAGGCATGCACCTAATTGGGATGCGGTTCAGTATTTACGGTCAGCAATTTGGCCGCAAATCCGTCAACAGTTGCCTGATGTCGAATGTCATGTTTACGGCGCCTACCCCCCCCCCAAGGCTCTGCAATTACACAGTGATAAGTTGGGGTTCTTAGTTAAGGGTTGGGCCGCTGACGCCACTGTAGTGCAGCGCCAGTCTCGGCTATGCCTGGCGCCATTGAGGTTTGGTGCGGGTCAAAAGGGTAAGTTGCTAGAAGCCATGGAAAATGGCACACCCTCAGTCTGCAGTGAGATTGGCGCGGAAGCTATGTCGTCGGGTTTGAGCTGGCCGGGAAGGGTGGTGGCCGACTCCGAAAATTTTGCCAGTGATTTCGTCAAGGCTTGCTGTCATTTGTACACAGACCAAAACGATTGGCGCTTGGCTCAGCAGCAAGGCCTAGAAACATTGCAGCGCGGCTTCGATCGCCAGACCTATGGGGATAATCTTAAGATGCGTTTGGCCGAGTTGCAGTGGGATGTAGAAGGGCATCGCTTGAAGCACTTTAACGGACTAATGTTGCGCCATCACAGCTTGAAAAGTCACCAGTATATGTCTCAGTGGATTGAGGCAAAAAACACCTTGGCGGACAAGGGTTAGGCTGTAAAGCAAGATTGCTTTTGTAATGAAAATCTGCGAATGTTGGCAAGATAAGTGCTTTTGTGATGATTCGGAAGTGTCGACTACCACCATCTGAATGATTGATATGGGCGCTGATAATAAGCAGATAGTGGAGGTGGCAATGACATGCAGTACATGATTTTTGATGCCCATCTGCATATTATTGATCCTGCCTTTCCCTTGGTCAGCAATGATGGCTTTGTACCCGATCCCTTTACTGTTGATGATTATGTCGGCCAAACAGCCGCCCTCGGTGTTGGTGGCGGGGCGGTAGTTTCTGGCTCTTTTCAGTCATATGATCAAAGTTATTTAATTACCGCATTGGCGGCATTGGGACCGACTTTTGTTGGGGTGACCCAGCTACCTTATACCGTTAGTGACGAAGAGCTGATTTTGCTAGCGGGTCACGGTGTCCGGGCGGTGCGCTTTAATCTGCACCGCGGTGGTTCCGAGTCCTTAGAACATCTGTTTGATTTTGCCCATCGTATCTATGAGTTATTGGGCTGGCATATCGAAATTTATGCCGATTGCAAAACCCTGGTTGATGTAAGTGCTGATTTGTGTCGTTTACCGGCTGTGAGTATTGATCATTTGGGCCTTTCCAAAGAGGGCTTGCCAGTACTTTATCAGTTGGCAGAAAGTGGTGTCCGCGTTAAGGCAACTGGCTTTGGACGGGTAGATTTTGCGGTAAGCCAGGCCATTAAGCGTCTGTTTGACATCAATCCAGATGCGCTAATGTTTGGCACCGACCTACCCTCGACAAGGTCGCCCAGAGCCTTTAATCCAGTGGATATCGAAATTATCGGCAATGCCCTTGGCGACGCAGCTATTAAAAAGGTTTTGTGGGATAATGCGGCGGCTTTTTATCGCTTGGTTGTCTAGGTTTGTGCATCAATAAATAGCATTTGTTCTCCTCAATTCACCTTGCCAAAATTCTTCGCTTAGTTGTTTATATGCTGCAAATCCCTATACCACTCACTGCTTGTTCTCTACTGATTGTCTTTGTTTGTTTTTCTCGAAGGCTGTCCTGCTTATGGACATCTAGATGACTATTACAGTGTTCTGGGTTTGTCTCATAGCGCTGATACTGGACCGCTGTTTAGGCGAAGTTAAGCGTTGGCACCCCTTGGTCGGCTTTGGTTATTTGGCGAGTCGCAGTGAATTACTGGCTAACCGTTTTTCTCAGCCCTGGCTGGCTAAATGCGCGGGTAGTATAGCTTGGCTCCTGCTTATCCTCCCTGTGATGACCCTAGTTGCCTTGCTTGATTGGATATTGGCAGGCTGGAGCGTTTTGTCTAGTTTGGCTCTGCATGTGCTGGTTTTATACTGGGCAATAGGTTGGCAAAGTATGCGAGAGCATATTCTGCCACTCTATCAAGACTTGCGGGTGGGCAATTTAGTGCTCGCTGCACGGCGAGTGGGAGGCTTGGTTAGTCGCGACACCGGCCAGCTTAATAGCCAAGAAATTACGGCGGCCAGTTTGGAAACTACCATAGAAAATAGTAATGATGCTCTGTTTGCCTCTTTGTTTTGGTATGTTCTTGGGGGACCCGTTGCGGTGGTTTTGCATCGTTTGGCCAATACACTGGATGCCATGTGGGGATACCGAAACGTCCGCTTTCAATACTTTGGGTGGTTTGCCGCGCGCAACGACGATGTCCTTAACTTTATTCCTGCCCAGCTGACTTCCTTAGGTTTTGTATTGGCTTCAATGTCTATGACAAGTTTTCGCTGTTGGTTTACTCAGGGTTGGCGCTGGAAAAGTATTAATGCTGGCTCGGTAATGGCGAGTGGCGCAGCGGCTCTTGATCTACAGCTTGGCGGCGAGGCGTCTTACCACAGTGAGTCACAGCTGCGTCCGATGCTGGGCTATGGTGCCAAGCCCAAGGTGGGGGATTTATTGCGTGCTTTGGCATTGGTGCAGCGACAGTTATTTTTATGGTTGATGGTGTTAGCGATTTTGGCTTACTGGCGATGAAATGTGCTGAGCTGCAGCCCCCGCAGCATGGTGGCGACCCCAGTGAGTTTGCAGATAAAAATGTTGCTCAAGATATGCTGGATCTGGCTACCGGCATAAACCCTTGGCCCTGGCCATTTCAGTCTCCCCCCGAAACGTGTTACACCCGTTTGCCCTACGATTGTCCGGTATTACAAGCCTCGGCGGCAGCTTATTACGGGGTGTCGCCGGAGCATATTTTGGCAACGGCGGGAAGTCAGGCGGCGATTCAGACAATTCCGGCGTTGGTGCCGCCTGGTCGGGTGCTTCTACCATTACATGGTTATGAGGAGCACCGCTATCGATGGCAGCAAGCGGGACACGAGCTGGTTTTTTTTGAGAACTACCGTAGCGAGTTTATTGCGGTGTTGATTGTCGAGAAGAAGATACGGCACCTGGTATTAATCAGCCCTAATAATCCTAGTGGCGTCAAAATCAGTGCAAAGGATATTCGCTATTGGCACTCACTTTTGCCCGCCGACGGTTTGCTGTTGGTAGATCAGGCATTTGCCGATGCAGAGCTGGACTGTGATCTACGCGACCTAGTAAGCCTGCCCGGATTGGTGATTTTGCGTTCGGTTGGTAAATTTTTCGGCTTGCCTGGTTTGCGTTTGGGTTTTGTATTAGCCCCACACGGCATACTCTCCCGACTTAAAGATAAACTTGGGCCTTGGCCGGTCAGTGGTAGTGCGCAATGGCTGGGTAAGCTAGCGCTGGATGATCGCTCGTGGCAGCTCGATATGCGTTTACGATTGCAGCAGGCCTCCTTGCGTCAAGCCAAGATCCTGACAGAGTTCTTGTCGTCGTATATCGATAGGCTAATGATTAGCCCCTTGTTTATTAGTATGGTAATGCCTCCCGATCGGGCCAAGCAGCTTCAGCGCTTGTGTTACACAGTGGGCTTATCGGTGCGAGTCTATGCCTATACTGACATTGCTTATATGCGCTGGGGCTTGGCCGGAGATGAAGATGAATTACTACGACGGCTTCAATCCTTGGCAAAATTAGAGATTGGCTATGTTGAGAAAGGGGCTTAATGGCTAAGCAAAGTCCATTTATTGCCTTTTTACTTGAATAAATGCAATTGCTTAGCCCAGTTGTGGCCCGATCGATGTTTGGCGGGCATGGTTTGTTTATGGATGGCATTCTATTTGCCTTAGTGTTGGGCAACCCCCTGACGAAGCCTTGGATGATATAGAAATGCTGCTAAGCTGGGGTAATCGCGCTTATGCAGCGGCTTTACGTGCCAATGCCTGCCGTCGATAGCTCAGCTTGGCAGTTGTTTTCGGTGTTTAAGCTGCGCTAGGTCAATGCCGAGCTGTGCTATACCGGGACAAGAGACGTGTATAATGGCTGTCGTTTGGATATTTTGGAGAATGACGCGGTGAGCGTACAAGACACTATTCACAGTAAAATTCAGTCGGCTTTGCAGCCGTCACATCTTGAAGTCACTAACGAAAGCTATATGCACAGTGTTCCGCCCAATTCGGAAACCCATTTCAAATTAGTCATTGTTGCCGAGGCCTTTTCTACCCAGCGCAAAGTTGCCCGTCAGCAGAAGGTCTACCAGCTTCTGGCTGAGGAATTGGCTGGGCCTGTTCATGCCCTAGCCATGCATACCTATAGTCCAGATGAGTGGCAGCAACGGGCTGCTGCGGCGCCGGTCTCACCAGATTGCCTAGGGGGCAGTAAACGAGAGCAGGGCGCGAAATAGTATGTCGAGCTATGTCGTAGCGGCACTGTATAAATTTGTCAGCTTGCCCGATTTCCAAGAATTGCGCGAACCCTTGCTAACGGTATGCCGAGAAGCCGGGATCAAAGGCACCTTACTGCTTGCACAAGAAGGGCTTAATGGCACCATCGCGGGTAATCGAACAAGTATCGACTTGGTTTTGACCTACTTGCGAGCAGATCCGCGCTTGGCTGATTTATCCCACAAGGAATCCTTTGATTCCTCGCAGCCTTTTTATCGCATGAAGGTGAAGCTGAAAAAAGAAATCGTCACTATGGGAGTGGAGGGGATTGATCCTAATGAGGTTGTGGGGAGCTATGTAAAGCCTCATGAATGGAACGCCCTGATATCTGACCCCGAGGTCTTGCTGATTGATACTCGTAATGATTACGAAGTGGAAATAGGCAGCTTTCAAGGTGCTGTTGACCCTAAAACGACCACCTTTAGTGAATTTCCCGAATATGTTCGGCAGCACTATGATCCTGCTAGGCACAAAAAAGTCGCGATGTTCTGTACTGGCGGTATTCGTTGTGAAAAAGCCTCAGCGTTTATGAAACACGAGGGTTTTGCTGAGGTGTACCACCTGGAAGGGGGGATTCTGCAGTATTTGGAAGAGGTCAAAGAGGCCGAGAGCCTGTGGCAGGGTGAATGTTTTGTATTTGATAACCGGGTTGCCGTCACTCATGGTCTACATCCCGGTAGTCACGAGCTTTGTCACGGCTGTCGTCGCCCGATTAATGAACACGATAAGCGCAGTGAGTATTACGAAGCGGGTGTCAGTTGCCCAGCGTGTTTTGCCACTGTCAGTGAAGATCAAAAAAAGCGTTTTCGGGACCGGCAAAAGCAGGTCGAGTTGGCGCGTTTTCGCAATGTGGAGCATGTGGGTGCCGCGCCACCAGCACGTCAGCGCAAGAAAGTGGCAGATTAAAATGGCATAGTATTGTTAACTAACGTATGCACTATGCTTATTTGCCAGTTATTTTGAGCTTTATTGACATGATTGTTGGCTTCTAAACGGGTAAAGTTAAGAAAATATAATAGGGTATATATTGCATGAAGCAATTAGGGATATTAGATACAGCATTTATCAATCTTGAGCATGCAAATACTCCGCAGCATGTTGGTGGAGTGGGTATTTATGATCCATCGACAGCACCCGGTGGTTTTGTCCGCTTTAAGGGCGTCATCGCCAATTTTGAGCGCCGCCTGCAAAAGCATACTATTTTCCGTTCGCGCCTAGTCAAAGTACCCGGTAATGTAGATCGTCCATACTGGGTCGAAGATGCCAATTTCGATGTGGAGTTTCATATTCGCCATATTGCGCTGCCGCAACCGGGAGATTGGCGCCAATTGTGCATTTTGTTAGCAAGATTGCACGCTAGGCCGCTGGATATGACCCGTCCCCTTTGGGAGGCCTACATCATTGAAGGTTTGGATAATATTCCTGGTATTCCCAAGGGTGCATTTTCCATATACACCAAAATGCACCATTCCCTTGTTGATGGTGCTGGCGGCTCGTCGATTATGTCGGTAATCCATGATTTGGAACCGAATCCAGAGGTCGCTCCTCATGTAGCTAGGGTTGTGAAAGCGGATGTGCTGCCCAACGCGGTGTATCTCACCAGCTCCGCAGTCGTCAATAATGTTAAAAACACCGTCAATATGGTCACAGGTGGTTTTGGTGTTCTGCGTGATTTGGGTAAAATGGCAGTGGGCATCGCCAAAAAGAAAATCCCCATGCCGTCTATTACTTCACCCAAAACGCGATTTAACGCTCCAGTCAGCCCCTATCGAGTGTTTGAGGCGGCTGAGTTTCGGCTTGACGATATCAAGTTCTTGAAGTCCTTTGCTGATGTTAAAATTAACGACGTGGTGTTGGCCATTGTATCTGGTGGTATGCGTCACTATCTTAGTCACCACAAAGAATTACCCGACGAAAGTATGGCAGTGGCGATTCCGCTGAATATGCGCACCCGCCGTGGCATGACTGATGCCAATAATCAGATTGGCTCTGTATTTATGGACGTGCATACCAATATTGCTGACCCCCTTGAGCGTCTGGCTAATATTCACCGCAGCTCCCAGGATGCTAAAGTATTTGGCGAAAATTCGCCTTTGGTGGACGTTCTTAACTTGGCTGGAGTTATGCCACCGGCGCTGACGCGGCCGTTAATTAATTCTTATGTTAATAATGAGCTTACTCGGCATCTGCCTTTGGGTATCAGCTCGGTGGTATCGAATGTTGCTGGGCCGCCATTCCCAATGTATTCGGCTGGCGCAGAAATGATTCGCTACTATGGCTTGGGTTTACTTACCCCAGGAGTCGGATTATTTCACCTGGTGTTCAGTTCTAACGGTATTGTGACCTTGTCGATTGTGGGCGATCGCAACTCCATGCCTGATCCTGCTTTTTACCGAGAGTGTATTGAAAAGTCCTGCCATGAATTATTGGCAGCCGCGAAGTCAAGTGAGTTGGCCAAGTCTGCTAGCTCCGCTGCTGATAAGTCAAAAGTCAAAACCACTAGCAAGGTGAGCTCTACCGCTGCGACCTCTAAAAGTCCAGCCAAGTCTAAAGCAAAAAGCTCAACAGCAGTGGTCAAGCCAGTTGCTCGAAAAGCTAATTCCGGCAGTGCTGCGGCAACGAAGCAGGCTCCTGCTAAGGTGGTCAAGAAAACTGAAACTCCTGGAGTTGATGAAGTGGCCGCGGCGCCAAGCCTTCAGGCAAGTGCTGAAAACTCGGCAAATGTTGTCGCCATAAAGTCTAAGGCTTCAGTTAAGTAAACTCTTAGCTCTGTTATGAATAAAACGCCCCGTCCACGGGGCGTTTTGCTGTGTTCAATAATGAATTAGCTGTCGCTAACTACGCGGTTACATCCCTGACCTTTTGCGAGGTAAAGGGCTGAGTCTGCGCGACTAATCAGCGTGTCTGCCTTTATATGTTGATTAACTATGATACTGGCGACTCCCGAACTCACGGTAAGTCGATCGGTAATCGGCCTGGCTGAGTGAGGTATTTTTTGACTGTAAAGCTTGTCAATAACAGCTTGTGCGAGCTGCACGGCATATTCTGAGTCGTTGCCAAGTAATAAAACAATAAATTCCTCGCCTCCCGTTCGCGCTATCACATCATCATCCCGAACGAAGCTATTTATTAGGAGTTTGGAAAACTTTTGCAATGCAATATCACCACCGTCGTGGCCGTAGGTGTCGTTATATTGCTTGAAATAATCTAAGTCAAAAGTAATGGCATTGAGGTTTAGTTTTTTCCGCTTGGCGATGCGCCAATATTATTTAAATTGTTCCTGAAAATGACAGCGATTACCGAGGCCGGTTAGGGCATCTTGGTAAGAATATTTTTCCAGTAGTTCAGTGTGTTGGGCAACGTGCTTAAATAATTCATTGCATTCATCTACCAGAGCACCAATTTCGTCTTTAATTTTGTAATCAAGGTGATTATTGTTGTAGTTATTGGTGAGTCGTATCATTGTCATGGCGCGACTGACGCGGCGGATAGGGCTGATAGTGTTGTGGTACAAATACATGAACACCAAACTCCATGAAGCAGTGGCTACCAGCATGCTTACAGTGAAGGTTGGGCTAAAGGCTTTGTCATCAAAGGCGTGTGGTCCTGTTATAAACTTGAGGTGTAGTAGTGTTTGGCTGTTATCACCCTTGATGGTGGTCAATAAAGTATTGTTGCTGTTGCGAGCACCAAGCTTTGAACTGGATCTTGCTGTTTGGCTATTAAATTTACTTTCGCTAATAATCGTTGCAGACAAGCCTAGGCGTTTTGTGAACTCAGGTATCATGTTTTGGTTGAGGCGACGAACAGCAATATACATTGATGGTAGTTTGTCGCTAGTCCATAAAGTATTTCCTGCGGCATAGACGATTGGGCCATCCGATGGGGAGTTATAAAGTCCCGAAATTACAGTGCCTTTTTTACGCTTGTGCGGGGGGTTATGTGCTCGAGAATTTCTTTCAATGCAGTTGTACTGGGCGGCGTTTTAAACCGATCAACAAGCTCACCTGCTAGTAATAAAGCATTTGAGCCGTCATGGTCGGCAATAATAAAGTAATCTAATTCTTCATGGCCGCCAATTTTAGCCAAGTGGCCTATTACTGGCTGCCAGTCTATAGAGTGGTCTAATGACTGAAGTATCCCTGCAACTGTATAAATTCGCTTTACTCTGTCCCTCAAGAGTGTCTTTGTAGAGTCCCAGTGCTTGCTCGAAGCGGGCGACATCCTTTTGATCAGCAGTGTGTTCAATAGCTAAGAGCCTAGGATTAATAATGATGTTTCGGGCTAGAAGCGCAACCACAAAAGTAATGACAATATTGCCAATGACGATGATGAAAGCTTTCTTTGTTATTGTCATTAGACTCACTTATTTATTATTGTAGATCAATGCTGTCCCGTTAGCTTTCATATGGGCTTTAGCTGATTAATATCAGGTAGCCTGTCATTAGATGGGTCCCCCTTTAAGAGAGCCATCAGGTCACGTTTATCAAACGGATTAAGCTGCAGTAGCC
>JBLHPB010000008.1:0-42921 GCA_047624025.1 Zhongshania sp. | reverse complement strand
CGCCGCCTTCTTGGCTGGCAACGCAGCCGCCAACGCCAATAACTAAATTGGGGTTTTTGTCTTTGAGTTTTTTCCAGCGACCCAGTTGGTGGAAGACTTTTTCCTGAGCTTTTTCGCGAATGGAGCAAGTGTTAAGCAACAGCACATCCGCTTTCTTGGGGTCGTCGGTGATCTCCATGCCGTGACTGACACCGAGTAAATCCTGAATACGCGAAGAGTCGTATTCGTTCATCTGGCAGCCCTGAGTTTTGATAAACAGCTTTTTGGGCTTGATGGCGACGGCGGCGCTCTCGGCCGGGACGATTTCTGCTGTGGAGTCGATAATCTCTGTCATAGGGTTTTCTGGCATCTGGTATGCTGCGGCGGACAAAAAGCTTGCAGGCAAAATGGGGAGGCATTATAGCCAAATTATGCTCTAAAACCCAGAAGCGCAGTGGATTTGCGCAAATTTATGCTATGATCCTCGGCCCGGATTTCCGGGTGGTGTTGGTTGCGCTAGAAGCGCACTGCAAGAAGTGTATTAACGGAAAGACTATGCCCCAAGTTCCTATTTATAAAGTCATTTTTCACAACAACAACAAAATCTATGAGCTGTACGCGCGGGCTATTTACCAGAGCGATATGTACGGTTTTATTGAAATTGAAGAGATTGTGTTTGGTGATGAAAGCCAAATACTGGTGAACCCAGGCGAAGAAAAACTCAAAAATGAGTTTAGTGGCGTTACCCGCAGCTATATTCCCATGCACTCGATTGTGCGAATTGATGAAGTTGAAAAGGAAGGTCCGGGCAAAATCGTCGATTCCGAAGGCGGCAGTAGCAATGTTCGACATTTCCCCAGTTTACCGGGGCGGCCAATAAATCGCTCGCCAGATACCGAGTAAGTACTCAGTTCATTATTGCGGTGATAGACAATAAAAAGGCCTGTTGATTTTTCAACAGGCCTTTTTATTGTGCGCTTAATATATTGCCAATGGCGGGTTTAGCTCAGACGCTGCCGCACCGAGGCCAATTTCACGCAGTTCACAAATACCGCCATGGCGCGGTCGATTTCATCCAAGGTTGGCACGCTGGGGGCGATGCGGATATTTCTGTTATCCGGGTCCTTGCCATAGGGGTAAGTGGCGCCAGCTGGAGTTAATTTTACACCGGCCTCGGCGGCCAGTGTTACCACTTCTTTGGCCAGCCCGGGCAGGGTGTCAAAGGAGACGAAATAGCCTCCCTGAGGTTCATTCCAACTTGCCACACCGGCATCACCAAGACCTTCGCGTAAATGTTTGAGCACGATATCAAAACGCGGCTTCAGGATGGCCGCGTGGGCGCGCATATGAGTTTTGAGGCCTTCACTGTTTTTGAGGAAGCGAACGTGGCGAAGCTGGTTGATTTTGTCGGGGCCAATCTGGCTCATGCCAAGGTGCTGGCTAAAGGCTTTGAGGTTGGCTTTTGACATACCTGCAAAAGACACGCCTGCACCAGCAAAAGTGATTTTGGATGTTGAGCCAAAAATGTACACGCTGTCGGTCGTGCCGTATTGTTGGCACAGGTTCATGATGTTGGCCAGCTCTGGCGCATCGTCGCTTAAGCTATGCACGGCATAGGCATTGTCCCAAAAAATACGGAAATTACTGCCTGCGATTTTGCCTAATTGGGCAATGCGCTCAACCACGGCATCGCTATAAACTGTGCCAGTGGGGTTGCTGAAGCGAGGCACGCACCAGATACCCTTGATGCTGCTGTCGGCCTTTACAAGTGCTTCAATGGCGTCCATGTCTGGGCCGTCACGGTTCAGGGCAACGGGAATTAATTCAATGCCGAGATGTTCGCAAACACTGAAGTGGCGGTCATAACCCGGAACTGGGGCTAAAAACTTTACGGTTTGGCCTTCGCTGGCCCAACTCTTACCCAAGTCGCCAAAACCTTGATTTAAGGCAAACAGAGTGGCGAAATACATCAGGGTCAGGCTGCTATTACCGCCGATCAGAATTTGCTCATTGGTGACGCCCAGCATTTCGGCAAACAGGCGCTTACACTCAGGGATGCCATCTAAGCCGCCGTAGTTGCGTAAATCAGTGTCACTTTCATTACTGAGATCGTCACCAAGAATCAGGTTCATGGCGTCCGATAAGTCGAGCTGTTCCGCGCTGGGCTTACCGCGAGTGAGGTCGAGATTCAGACCGGATGCCTTAAATTTTTGGTATTCCTGAGCCAGGCTGGTTTCCCATTCGCGTAGCTGAGCAGTAGAAGCTTGATCAAGTTGCAAAGTCATCACCTTAATGCGAGATCGCCATCATTTGCGATTGCGATTGAACGAGTGTGTTGTTGGGGGACCCTTTTGGTAACCAGGACCAAATTGCTGGGCCCAAAATTATACCCACTTTTGGGCGCTTGCGTCACCCGCTTCAGCGGTTTTGGCTTGGCTCACTTAGGCTTGTGGCACGATTGGACGCATTCTGACGCAAGTGATGTAGATCGGTGATCAGTGCTTGGCTGGCTTTGTGGCCATAATTGATGCGCTGAAGTTCTTCACTTAATTCGTTTTCAATATCCATGGCCATTTCCTTGGCGCGACGTAAATTCGCCCAATCTCCATGCGGCTGAATATACCAGAGAATATTATCAATTAATTTCAGGCTGCGGCGCAGTGACAGACTATTGCTACCGTGGCGCAGCCAATGGTATAGCACAATAGTGGTCATCGGCCCTTAGAGCATATTGCCTACACTAACAGAGAGTTTGATGTTGGCGGTTTTTTTATCCAATAATGCATGGACTTTGCGGCGCAGGCGGGGGAGTCGTTTTTGACCAACCTCTGTATTTAAATTGCGCTTATCACTGAGTTTGCTACTTTTCACCAAGTACTGACTACAAACATTAACTTGGCTGCGGATAGCATTGAAATCTTCGGCCGGGGTATCTTTGCCGGCAAGTTTGCGGCTGATGACTTTTAAGGTCGATTCAAGCTCCTAGCGTTGTTTTGATTCTGCGCCATCCCAGTGAGCAAGGGCATTAAATACTTGCCTACACGCCTGCCGTGCGGGGTGCAGAGAGTGGATAAAGGCACTGCGATTTCTTAAGGCGATGGAGCTGACCTGAGTTTGCATGGTATTGAGGGCGGCGAGTACGTATGGCGTCAGTCTACAACGATTACTGAGTTTGTGAAAAATATTAGCCGTGGATTGAAACAGCTCGTCATCGCTTGGCTCCACCGAAATGTCTTGATGGGTATTGCGCTGCCCCTGCAGGCGCAGTTCAGTAAGTGCGCTGGGTGCTGAAAAGTGCGTAATGTGTGCGCTGAAAAGTCGGAAAACTTCATCTTGTTCGGCTTTCACAGGATTATGTTGCGCCAGTAAGTCGGCTTGTTCTGCTGAATTGTGAACGGTCAGGGCGCGGCGATGGAAATTGTCTTGCAAGCGTTCAAAGTAGTGGTTTAAGTGATCATTAATCCACTGCCGAGCTTGGAGTTTGAGGCGAGTGCTAAGCAGCTCTGAATTGATGTGCGGCATTCTAGCGATTATCCGCCCAAAATTGCGCGTCAATGAGTGGAAAGCGCAGTTTGCATGGGGCCAATAGCAATTGTTTGGCCAGCGGCAACTCCTTATATAAACTCACCCCCCCCCGCACTCCTTCAGTTATCGGAGGCCCAAGAAGTGAAAAACTGAACTTGATCGTTAGAGGCCGCTCAAATACCTAGCTTTACTCATCACAAAATTTTAATAAAGATGAAGTGGATTGCAGGGGTTGAAAATCTTGTTAATTTGGCTGCTTTCTGGTCAGCGTAAAGGTTTAGTGATAGATTTCAGGGTGCTACGCAAATAAAAGTTGCCCGTCTGGGGGCCGGTAGCCCTTCTATTGTTTTACTGAAGTCATTTGGATCGAGAAATTGCGCTAGGGAGTGAAAGCTCATCCACTCGGTAGATCGTTGTTCTTCTGTACTGGTGGTGTTTACCTCAATGAGCTGGGGCGATTTAAAGCCAGCTTTTAGCAGCCAGCTTTCCAATGTTGCGGTACTGGGAATAAACCAGACATTGGCCATTTTACTATAACGTCCAGTGGGTACCAAGACCTCACCAAGTTTGCCGTCAATAACCAGCGTCTCCAGCACCAGCTGGCCACCGCTGCGCAGAGTGTCGCGCAGAGCAATAAGATGTTCAAAGGGAGAGCGGCGGTGATAGAGAATACCCATTGAAAAAGTAGTGTCAAAGGCCTGTAGCTTTTCTGGAAGATGTTCAATGCCCAGTGGCAGCACGGCAACGGCTGGATTTTGCAAATATTTTTGAAGAGCAAAGTATTGCATTACAAATAGCGGAGTGGGGTCGATGCCAACCACCAGCTCTGCGTTTTCACCGCGCATTCGCCAGCAGTGGTAGCCGCTGCCGCAGCCTACATCTAGTACCGTGCGACCAGATAGGGGCGCGATAGCATTTTTGAGTCGATCCCACTTCCAATCTGAACGCCATTCGGTATCGATATGGATGCCAAATAACTCGAAGGGGCCTTTGCGCCAAGGGTGTAAACCCATCAGCGCTTGCTTCAATTGCAGGCGCTCCTCGTCGTTGATCTCGCCATCGACACCTACTCGCGAATCATTGAGGCACACAGTGCTTGGGGTGATGTCTGGTAAGTTCTTAAATGCCTGTTTCCAGCGTGGTAAATCGCCAAAGCGAGACTCACTGAGACCGACGGCAATTTGTTCAGGCAGTTGCTCTGCCCAATGGGCAAGGCGGGGGTGGCTGGCTAATGTGGATAAAAAGTCGTGATAGTCAGTCACTTTATAGCCACCAGTGAAGCAAAGTTAAAGCACTGGAACCACGCATCAATACTCCTGAATCCGGCGTCGCGGAGGCGCTGCTGGTGTTCGCTGAGGGTTTCCGGGATGAGCACGTCTTCCAGCGCGTTGCGCTTTTGCGCCACCTCTAGCTCGCTATAACCATTGGCTCGCTTAAAGGCGTGATGTAAATCTGTATTCAGGTCTTGTAAATGGGAGTCCGCAAAGCGAATTTTTTCGGACAGAATCAAAATGCCGCCGGGGCGCATGGCATCGAAAATATGCTGAATCAGGTTGGCGCGCTGATCGGCGGGCACAAATTGCAGGGTGAAATTCAACACCACCACTGAGGCGTTAGTAATGGCGGTACGCTGAATATCTTCACAGCGTAATTCAATCGTGCACGGTGAGTTGGTGGTGTATTCCCTGCAGCGCTCAATCATCGCGGCGGAGTTATCCACCCCGATGATTTTACAGTCACGCCCCTGTAACTCCCTTGCCATAGACAAAGTACTGGCGCCCAGTGAACTGCCAAGGTCATAACAATCACTGCCATCTTGGGCATAGCGCCCAGCCATGACCCCGGTCATCGCAATAATCGTTGAATAGCCAGGCACGGAGCGTTGGATCATGTCGGGAAAAACTTCCACAACATGCTCGTCAAAAGCGAAGCGGGCTAAATCTGCGTGGGGGGAGGCGTAGAGCTTATCTAGCTTGGTCATTGGTGTTACAGGCGGTGGTTGTGATTGAGTTACAAATTTTATCACAAATTAGTGTCGGATAAGTCTAAATGCTTGGGCGCGATTTATTTTTACTAGTGTAAGAAATATTGGAGATTTAGGTCTGGGGGTTTGTAAACCCGTTAATTTCCCGGGGAATTAACGGGTCGCCGATCAAGCTTGGTTTATCGGTACGGATAATGTGTAGGCGGTGCCTGGTTGGGCTGCTACATCAGGGGTTGTCACTGTAATGGATATATTGCCAGGAAGGTTGCCAGGAGTGACTATGTCGGTAGGGCGAGGCTTATTAAAGAGTTGTTCTCATATTCGATTGAATAGAAATGTGAGCCAAATGTGATCCATAAAAAAAGGCCTAGCGGTTATTAGCCAGTTAGGCCCTTAGAATAATGGTAGCAAGGGGCGGTGAAACGGATTGATCAGAAATAGACTTAGGTCTGTTTCTGCCCCTTCGGGCGGCTACCGCCGTCTAAAATGCTAGTCGCATTTTATCGGACCGCGCGGCGGTTCTCATCCACCCGCCAGGTGCAGAGTGCTTTTCTGGCTGCATAAAAAAACCACCCTTAGGTGGTTTCTTCAAAATAATGGTAGCAAGGGGCGGTGAAACGGATTGATCAGAAATAGACTTAGGTCTGTTTCTGCCCCTTCGGGCGGCTACCGCCGTCTAAAATGCTAGTCGCATTTTATCGGACCGCGCGGCGGTTCTCATCCACCCGCCAGGTGCAGAGTGCTTTTCTGGCTGCATAAAAAAACCACCCTTAGGTGGTTTCTTCAAAATAATGGTAGCAAGGGGCGGATTCGAACCGCCGACCCCAACATTATGAGTGTTGTGCTCTAACCAACTGAGCTACCTTGCCACTGTTCTCTGTATACAGAGAAGGCGCGCATTCTCCAAGCTTAGGGCCGCTGTGTCAAGCGCGGATTAGCTTGTCTTACACATTGAAGCGAAAATGCACGACGTCGCCGTCTTTTACCACGTAGTCTTTACCTTCTAAGCGCCATTTTCCAGCGTCTTTGCTGCCTTGTTCGCCTTTGTACTGAATGAAATCGTTATAGGCGATGACTTCGGCGCGAATAAAGCCTTTTTCAAAGTCGGTGTGGATAACGCCTGCCGATTGCGGGGCGGTAGCGCCTACAGGAATGGTCCAGGCGCGAACTTCTTTTACGCCAGCGGTGAAGTAGGTTTGCAGGCCCAACAGTTGATATCCGGCGCGAATAACGCGATCTAGTCCGGGTTCTTCCATGCCGAGGTCGGCTAGGAATTCGTCTTTTTCATCTTGGTCTAGTTCGGCGATTTCAGCTTCGAGCTTGTTGCAGATTGGGACCACGATGGCTCCATCTTCAGCGGCAATGGCACGCACGGTGTCGAGGTGGGGATTATTTTCAAAGCCTTCTTCGTTGACGTTGGCGATGTACATGGTCGGCTTGATGGTGAGCAGGTGCAGTGTGTGAGTGCGGGCTATTTCGTCGGCGTCTAGTGCTAGTGAGCGGACGGGTTTACCCTGGTCGAGATGGGCGATCAGCTTTTCAAACAAATTTTTGAGTATGGTGGCTTCTTTGTCACCGCTTCTGGCGACGCGAACAACTTTCTGCAGTTGCTTGTCGATGCTTTCCATGTCGGCCAGGGCCAGCTCGGTATTGATGATCTCGATATCGGCGGCGGGGTCAATTTTATTGGCAACGTGGATGATGTTGTCGTCTTCAAAGCAGCGCACAACATGGGCGATGGCGTCGGTCTCGCGGATGTTGGCGAGAAATTTATTGCCTAGGCCTTCGCCCTTTGAGGCGCCAGCGACTAAGCCGGCGATGTCGACGAATTCCATGGTGGCGGGCATGACGCGTTCTGGCTTAACAATTGCCGACAGCGCGTGCAGGCGTGGGTCGGGCACCATGACGATGCCGGAGTTGGGCTCGATGGTGCAAAACGGGAAATTGGCCGCGTCAATGCCGGCATTGGTCAGGGCATTGAAGAGGGTGGATTTGCCGACGTTTGGAAGTCCGACGATACCGCAGTTAAAACCCATTTGTTGTTACCCTTGTTTATAGCTGTGTAATTGATTCATGGCCTTGGCCCAGTCGCCATTAATGGCGTCAGGGAGTGTTCGCAGGGCTTCGTCGATACAGCGATCGATGCTGATACGCTCGTCTGCGGGGGGCTTGCCAAGAACATAGTTGGTGACTTGTGCCGCGCTACCGGGGTGGCCGATGCCAACGCGGAGACGGTGAAAGTTGTTGTTATTGCCCAGTTGGGCAACGGTGTCACGCAGGCCGTTGTGGCCGCCGTGACCGCCGCTGGTTTTAAAGCGGGCGGTGCCGGGTGCCAAATCCAATTCGTCATGAGCAACGAGAATGGCTTCGGGCGGAATTTTGTAAAAATTAGCGAGGGCGGCAATGGCCTGTCCGCTGCGATTCATAAAGGTGCTTGGAATCAACAGGCGTAGGTCTGAGCCCTGGTATTGAATTCTGGCAGTGTCGCCGAAAAAACGGGCTTCGCTGCTAAGTGTGCAGTTGTTCTGGCGTGCGAGTTCCGTAACGAACCAGGCGCCCGCATTGTGACGCGTATCGTGATATTGCTGGCCTGGGTTGGCAAGTCCAACTATCAGTTTTATCGTATCCAATGGAGCGCCTGTGGCGTTAAGCCCCTAGCGAGCTGCTAAGGGCCGTCAGCTTATTCTGCTGCGGGTGTAACTTCGGCTGCTTCGCCATCTTCATCGTCGTCTGAAGCGCCACGAGGAGCGTGAACAGTAACGATAGCCTGATCGTGGTCTTCACCCAGGGCCAGGGCAGTGCTGCTTACGCCGGCGGGTAGAGTGATATCAGAGATGTGCACAGTATGGCCAGTTTCAAGCGTTGCCATGTCAACTTCGATGAATTCAGGCAAGTCTTTCGGCAAGCACTGAACTTCAATATCGGTAGCGGCATGAGAGATGTTGCCGCCCTGCAATTTAACGCCGACACAAATGTCTTCGTTAAGGAAGTGTAAAGGAACATGCAGCGTGAGCATCGTGTCGGCGCTTACGCGCAGAAAGTCAGCGTGTAGAACACGTAGCTTTGCTGGGTGACGCTGAAGATCTTTAAGAACAACAGATTCTTTCTGGCCATCAATATCCAAAGTCAGGATAGAGGTGAAGAAAGCTTCATCGTTGAGCTGACGAATCAGGTCTTTGTGAATCAGATTCAGCATTTGCGGGGCTTTTTTGCCACCGTAAACGATAGCTGGAATCTGGGCATCCAGACGACGTAGGCGGCGGCTCGCACCTTTCCCTACATCTGCGCGCGCAGTGGCGCTAACTGTGTAATCGCTAGACATATTGTGTCTCCTTAATAACGCGAAAACCGCCGACTTGCGACCAGTGCGGCGGTAAATGTCGAGTGCGTTGTCGCTAAACGAGCTTGTTTAGCGAAACAGGGCGCTGATCGACTCTTCATTACTGACCCGTCGAATTGACTCGGCCAGTAGATTTGCCAGGGTTAGCTGACGAATTTTGCTGCAGTTCTTCGCTTCTTCAGACAGCGGGATAGTGTCGGTCACTACCAGCTCATCGAGTTCAGAGCCATTGATATTGTTAATGGCGGCGCCGGATAATACAGGATGTGTACAGTAAGCGACAACTTTTGCTGCGCCGTGCTGTTTTAGTGCCTCGGCGGCCTTGCACAGTGTGCCGGCGGTGTCGACCATATCGTCGACCAAAATGCAGGTTTTACCTTCGACTTCACCGATAATGTGCATGACTTGGGCAATGCCTGCTGCCGGTCGACGCTTGTCGATAATGGCAAGGTCGGCATCATCGAGCTGTTTGGCCACGGCGCGGGCGCGCACTACGCCGCCAATGTCGGGCGAAACCACCATTTGGTTCTCATATTGCTGGCGGCTAATGTCGTCCAGCAGTACTGGCGAGCCGTAGACGTTGTCCACGGGAACGTCGAAAAAGCCCTGAATCTGCTCGGCGTGCAGGTCTACGGTGAGAACGCGATCAATACCGACGCCGCTCATCATATCGGCAACTACTTTGGCTGAAATCGGTACGCGCTGTGAGCGCACCCGGCGATCTTGACGGGCGTAGCCAAAATAGGGCACAACAGCGGTTATACGACCCGCAGAGGCTCGGCGCATGGCATCGGCCATCACGATCAATTCCATTAAATTGTCATTGGTCGGTGCGCAAGTAGGTTGAATTAGGAAAACATCGGCGCCGCGAACATTTTCATTGATCTCGACAAATATTTCGCCGTCACTGAATTTGCTCACGATGGCATCGCCAAGCGGCAGGTGCAGATGTTGGACTACTTTGCGCGCGAGTTCGGGATTGGCATTGCCAGTGAAGACCATCATCTTGGGCACAGTCGGGGTCCTGTTGGGCGTGAGTGAATGAAATTCGGTGGTGTGAATTGTCAATTTATCGCAATTGACCGGCTGTCAGTGCGTTGTGCTGGTGCAACTGATCTGAAGCTACAAGCCGCTTTACGCGGCGAGTTTTAAAATGGCTGGGGTGGTAGGACTCGAACCTACGAATGCTGAGATCAAAACCCAGTGCCTTACCACTTGGCGACACCCCAATTAAACTTTTAAGCTCTATCTTACAATAAGCCCAATGCGCTATGCAGTGGCGAGGTGTTAACACCTCGGGCAACAAAGCCATCCATTGTGGCTGGGCGTTGCCGGCAAACTGCCTCGGCAGATGCTTGATCTTGGAAGCCTGCGAACACGCATGCGCCTGTTCCGGTTAGCTTCGCGGGGGAGAATTGGTCCAGCCAAATCAAGGCCTTATCAATTTCAGGATAGAGTTTTCGAACCAATGGTTCGCAACTATTCCCGCTACACCCCTCAAGAAAGGCGGCTATTTTGATCGGTGAGCTATGGCGTGTCAATTGTTCATGACAAAATATTTCCCGAGTCGACACATGGCAGTTTGGTTTTAGCACCAGATACCAGTTTTCGGGCATTTTAAGCGGCTGGATTTTTTCGCCAATTCCCTCTGCCCAGGCGGTTTGACCGCGGACGAATACCGGCACATCAGCGCCCAGGTTGAGGCCAATTTCGGCGAGTTGGTTAATGCTGAGACTGAGCTGCCATAGCTGGTTCAGGCCGATTAAGGTGCTGGCGGCGTCCGAGCTTCCGCCGCCGATGCCGCCGCCCATGGGGAGGCGTTTGAGCAAACAGATATCGGCGCCAAGGTTAGCTTGACGACTAATACCCTGCAGTTCACGAGCGGCAAGATAAATTAAATTTTGTTCTGCTGGAACGCCCTGTAATTCGCTGTTGAGTACAATTTTACTGTCATTTCGGCGATTCAGGCTCAGAGTGTCGCCGTAATCGAGTAGCTGAAACAGAGTTTGTAGCTCGTGATAGCCATCAACACGACGCCCTGTGATATTGAGAAAGAGATTAATTTTGGCCGGGCAGGGCAATTCTAGTCTGGACATTAGTGCTGGCAAAGTTCCGGTTGATTGTCCCAATTACTGACAATTATGGTGATGCGCGTATCAGCAGACTTGGCGTTGATGCGATTGGGTAGTAATTGCTCAGCGGTGTTGTAGCGATAGTTAACAAGCCAGCCAGCTTGGCTAATTTCTTCTACCTGGCCGTTAAGGTTAATGCGGCTGCGAAGTTCCTGTTGCGGCGCGGCGTGAGCACGTACCCAAAAGCGCAGGGCTTCGACGGGAATGGGCCACTGAGCTGCGGCAGCAAGTTCGTCAATACTGGCGGCGCTGCGACTTTCACCTTGTTGATTGAGTGTGGCGCCGGTTTTATCGGCCTCCAGCTCAATAACGCCGCTGCCAAGCGGACCGCTAAGGCGAATGTACAGTTGTTTGGCGCCACATTGCGACCAGTCGATACTGGCGCTTTCGCGTTTGTCGCCGTACCAAATGCCAATTTTACCCTTGAGCTGCCACTGTTCTGGGGCATTGTTGGCATATTGCTGTGGGTTGGAGGCGCAGGCGCTGAGCAGTGCTAAGGTAATAGCGCAAACACTGTAATTAAGTTTGTATTTAATCATTGAGCAGATTCAATCGTCGCAAAGTGTCAAAAATAACAGGGCTGTCGGGAGTGTTTTTAAGCCCTTGCTGCCAAATTGATTGAGCTTGTTTTTGCTCGCCACTCTGCCACAGGGCTTCACCGTAATGGGCGGCAATTTCGTGATCTTGGCTTTTTTTAAAGGCTTTTTCTAGAAACCCAAGGGCACCGGTGACGTCACCTTGGAGTAGTAATATCCAGCCGTAGCTATCCAGTATGGCGGGGTCATTGGGCTCTATCTGCAGGGCCTTGCCGACTAGTTGCTTGGCTTCGTCTAAGCGGGTGCCGAGGTTGGCTAGACTGTAACCAAGTGCATTCAGTGCTTTGGCATTGTTCGGGTCGCGCTGAATAATATGCTTAAGGTCTTGTTCGACCGCGCTGATATTGCCAATTCGCTCGCTGAACAGGGAGCGGGCATAGCGCAGTTGTTCATTGTCCGAATCTTTTTGTAGTGCTTCACTTAGTAAATCATAGCCACGTTGATGCTGGTCTTCTTTGCGCAGTATCTCGGCTTCTAATAAATACAGTAAAGTGGCATGTTGAGGATTGCTAAGGCGCAGGGCGCTCAATCTAGCTAAGGTTTTTTCCGCGCCTTCTAGCGACAGTGCAATGCTGGCCAGGCGTTGGCTGGCAGGGCTGAACTCAGGGTTTTGGGTGGCAAGTTGATAGTGGCCTAGGGCTTCCTGCCAATTGCGATCCTCTTCCGCTAGGCGTCCCAAAACGTAATGGGCGCGGCTACTATTGTCAGGGTCCTGGTTTAGAGAGGCTAGCTGCTCTTCGGCTTCGTCAGTATTGCTGAGCTCGCGATTGATGAGCATAAGCTCTAATAAAGTATCATTATCCTGGGGGTTTTGGCGCAGCAGTAATTCGTATTGGGCCTTGGCTTGAAATAGATCGATTTTCACTAGGCGGCGAGCCAAGTCATGGCGCAGGCGTTTATGATTGGGGTTGTGGTCTACGGCGTAACGCAGGCGATCAAGGGCCTCATCGTCCCGGCCCAATTGTGCCAGGGTGCGGGTTTCTATTAAGAGTGCGTGGGGATTTTCGGGTTCATCGTTGAGTACTTCACGAACTAAGTTCAGCGCCGCTTGTTCCTGTTTGCGGTACTGTAGTATCAATGCCTTGGCAATTTTTAAAGAAGCTTCATCAGGATGGCGATCCAATTGGATATTGATAGCGCTCAAAAACTGAATCTGCTCCTTCTCAGGGCGGGATAATACCGCGGCGGCCAAGGCGGCAAAATTACTCTCACCACCCAAATCCATTACTTTGATCATGTGTGGCAGCGCGTCGAGTGGCCGCTTATTGCGCGATAGTGCCGATGCTAGAATGAAATGCGCCTCGGCATTTTCGCCTTCATTATCTATCCAGCGTTGGGCAAAATTCTGGGCAATATCATCGCGGTTCAGATATTGTGCGAGCCGTGCCGCGGTGCTGATGACACCGGGGTCACCCGTTTTTTCAGCCTGGTAGCTATAATTGTCCAGGGCAGTTTGAAGATCGTGATCGCGCAAGGCAACTTCGGCCACCAGTAGGTCGAAGAAGGTGTCCTCTGGGAATGGTCGTGTTGGCGCGGACGTCGGTGTTGCGATGGGGTTTGCCAGTTTAGGCTGGTTGGGTGCAATATCGGCAGGCAGCAGCGCACAACCGCTAAGGGTTGTTAGGGTTAATAGCAGGCTTATTAAAGCAAAACGCATAGCTAAATCATCACCACCGAGTTTGAGGGCCAATGTTAGCATGGCTCTTGCTTAAGGGTTAGGGTCTCGCAAACGAAATCAATTGCTTGCTACAAAGTCTTGGCATAGGAAGAAACTGGGACAGTTTGGGGCAGTAATAATTCCGATAAATCAGATTGTTAACTTAAAGCTAGGAATAAAATCCACATTTGGCCTTCATCTTGCTAAAATTGCTGACTGTTCCAGTGTTTTTCGTATTTAGGTAGGCGCCCGCTATTCAATGAATTTGCTTGTTATTGGCATCAACCACAATTCGGCTCCGGTCGCGGTTCGTGAGCGCGTGGCGTTTGTGCCAGAGCAAATAGCTGCGGCGCTGCGTGATGCCGTGTCTAAGTTGCGGGTGTCGGAGCTGGCGATCTTATCTACCTGTAATCGCACCGAGCTGTATGGCGTTGTTATTGATAAAGATGATGCCACGGTGGCCGAGATGCTGGATTGGCTGGCGAATTATCACCACCTTGATCGCAGTGAGTTGGCGGCCTGTATTTATAATCATCGCGATCAGCTTGCCCTCAAACATATGATGGAGGTCGCGGCAGGGCTGGATTCTATGGTCTTGGGTGAGCCGCAAATTCTCGGCCAGATGAAGTCTGCCTTCGCGGTGGCGGTTGACGCGGGTACTGCCAATGGCGTATTGCATCGCACTTTTGCTCAGATTTTCTCGGTGGCCAAAAAAGTACGCACCGATACCGCGATTGGTGAAAACCCAGTGTCGGTGGCTTATGCCGCAGTGAATTTAACCCAGCATGTGTTCTCGTCACTTAAAAGTTGTACTGCGCTGTTAATTGGCGCCGGTGAAACCATCGAGCTGGTGGCCAGACACCTCCATGACAAAGGCGTGAAGCGCATTATTATTGCCAATCGCACTTTGGATCGAGCGCGGGTGTTAGCGGATCAGTTTCAGGCCGAGGCGGTGATGTTAGCGGATATCCCGAAATATCTGCCCGATGCCGACATTGTCGTGGCTTCAACTGCCAGCCAGTTGCCAATACTGGGTAAGGGCGCAGTGGAAGGCGCGTTGAAAAAGCGCAAGCATCGACCCATGGTGATGGTGGATATTGCCGTACCTCGGGATATTGAGCCGCAAGTGGCTGAATTGGCCGATGTGTATTTGTATACCGTGGATGATCTGCGCGAGATTGTTGAAGAGAATAAGCGTGCTCGTCAGTTTGAAGCGCGCAAAGCCGACGAGATTATCGACAGAGCGCTGGTCGATTGGCAGACTCAATTGCGCAGTCTCGACGCGGTCGATACAGTGCGTGAATATCGCGCCCAGGCGGAGAAGTTGCGTGATCTTGAATTAAACCGTGCTCTGCGACAGCTGGCTAAGGGCGAAGACGCCGAGCAAGTGCTTGAACAGTTGGCGCGAGGTTTGACCAATAAATTAATTCACAGCCCCACCACTCAAATAAAAGAGGCCGGCGCCAAGGGGCGTGAGGACTTGATTCACTGGGCGCGGGAATTATTTCAGCTTAAAGACAGTGATTCTTGAACGCACCCCAACACATATTAAGTGAGCCACTATGAAAGCCTCCATTGTCAGTAAACTCGACAATTTGCTCGATCGATACGTAGAAATTGGCGCCCTGCTCAGCGATGGCGAAATCATTGCCAATCAGGATCGGTTTCGCCGTTTGTCTCAGGAGTACGCCGAAATTGAACCGGTGGTACAAGCCTATGAGCGTTACTGCGCCGTTGGCAAAGATTTAGCCGAAGCCACTGTCATGCTGGATGAAGATGACGCCGACATGCGTGAAATGGCTGAGGACGAAATGAAATTGGCCAAAATCAAGTTGGAGCAACTCGAACTTGAGCTGCAAACCCTGTTACTGCCTCGTGATCCCAACGATTCCCACAATGTGTTTCTTGAAGTTCGGGCTGGCACCGGCGGTGATGAGGCGGCGATTTTTGCCGGGGATTTATTTCGTATGTATTCCCGCTATGCCGAGCGCAAGGGCTGGAAGGTAGAAGTATTAAGTGAACGTCAGGGCGAACACGGTGGTTACAAAGAAATTATCAGCCGTGTCGCAGGGCAGAATGTTTACGGTAATTTAAAGTTTGAATCCGGCGCGCATCGTGTCCAACGTGTGCCAGAAACGGAGTCCCAAGGGCGCATCCATACGTCAGCCTGCACGGTGGCGATTATGGCCGAGCCGGATGAGGCGGACGAAATTGAAATTAACAAAGGCGATCTGCGCATCGACACGTTCCGGTCGAGCGGCGCGGGTGGTCAGCACGTCAACACCACGGACTCCGCCGTGCGCATTGTCCACCTGCCGACAGGGATTGTGGTGGAGTGCCAGGATGAGCGTTCGCAGCATAAAAACAAGGCGCGGGCGATGTCCTTGTTAGTGGCAAAAGTAAATGATGCGGCAAGTAGTAAGCTCCAGCTGGAACAGGCCACCGAGCGGCGTAATCTGGTGGGCAGTGGCGACCGCTCCGAGCGTATTCGCACCTACAACTTCCCCCAGGGAAGAGTGACCGATCACCGTATTAATTTGACCTTGTACAAGCTAGACGAATTTATACAGGGCGAAGTTGATCTGGTGGTATTGCCGCTGCGCCATGAATATCAAGCAGATTTGTTGGCTGCCTTGGCCGAGTAATGATGACCGTCACTGCCTTCAGTCCACTAACGATTGCCGCCGCCATGGCGTGTCGGCAGCAGTTGCTGGACAGCGACAGTGCCGATTTGGATGTGGCATTGTTGCTCTGCCGCTGCTTGGATAAGCCGCGCAGTTTTCTCTATACCTGGCCTGAGCGAGAGTTGACGGCTTCACAGGCAGAGTTATTCCTACAGTTGTTGGCGCGCCGAATTGTTGGCGAACCCATTGCGCATATTTTGGGTCATCGTGATTTTTGGTCGCTGCCCTTGGCGGTATCCTCCGCCAGCCTGATCCCTCGCCCGGACACTGAATGCGTGGTGGAGCGTGCGCTGGAGATTCTTGCTGGGCTAAGCAAGCCCCATATCTTGGATTTAGGTACTGGTACCGGCGCAATCGCCTTGGCTTTGGCATCAGAGCGACCCGATGCAATATTGCAGGGTTTGGATTTTAGTGCAGAAGCGGTGGCTTTGGCCCAGAGCAATCAGCAGCGCTTAGGTTTTAAGCATATTGAGTTTCAGCAGTCAGACTGGTTTGCCGCGCTAGATCCATTAAGGCAATTTGATTTAATTGTTAGTAACCCACCTTATATTGACGAGCAAGATCCTCATCTTAATCAGGGCGATGTGCGTTTTGAACCGCGCTCCGCGCTGATTGCCGGTAACCATGGCCTAGCCGATTTGCAGCATATTATTGACCGAGCCCCAAGCTACCTATCTACAGGCGCTAGTGTGTTGCTGGAGCACGGATATAATCAGGCCGAGCAGGTCCGAGCTGCGATGCTTATGCGGGGATTTTCCAAGGTGGCCTCTGGGCAGGACTACGGTGGCAATGACCGTATGACATGGGGGCAATGGTATTGTGACTAACGAACAATTACTGCGCTATAGCCGCCATGTTTTATTGCCCGCCATGGATGTACAGGGTCAGGAAGCCTTGTTGGCCAGCAAGGTGCTGATTGTCGGTATGGGCGGTTTGGGCTGCCCGGTGGCTTTGTATCTTGCGGCGTCAGGAGTGGGCGAGTTGCATTTGGCCGACGACGATCAGGTTGACCTCAGTAATCTACAGCGCCAGATCGCCCACGGTGAGGTGGATATCGGTCGCGCTAAAGTAGATTCCGTGGCCGACAGTATCGCAGCGATCAACTCCGACACGGTGGTGAATCGTCTCTATCAACGCTTACAAGCGCAGAATTTACTAGATGCAATAGCTGCCGTCGATCTGATAGTGGATGCCAGCGATAATTTCAGCACCCGCTTTGCTCTCAATGCTGCCTGTTGGCAAGTACGCAAGCCGCTGGTGTCGGGGGCAGCAATTCGCGGTGAAGGTCAGCTCAGTGTGTTTGATTTTCGACATGATGATTCACCCTGTTACCGTTGCCTGTACCAAGATAGTGACGATGCCAATTTCAATTGTGCTGAAAGTGGTGTGCTTGCGCCAGTGGTGGGCATGATTGGCACTATGCAAGCCATGGAGGCGCTGAAATGTTTGACCGGCATGGGTGAAACCTTGGTAGGACGTTTGCTGTTGATAGACGCAATTAATATGGATATCCGTCAGCTGAATTTGCGTCGCGATCCGGCTTGTCCCCAATGCAGCCAGCCGCGCAGCAGTACTGCACAGTAATATTGGCTGCAAAGATATTGCTGAATTGGCCGCTTTGAAATACTAATAATAAGGACTGGGCATGCATTATTTATTCAAAGGCTATTACTTTCTGCACGATAATTTTTTTGGTTTATTGGGGCGTTTAGGTGCTATATCGCCGCTGTTAATTCGGCTGTATTTGGCGCCGGTGATGATCGCCGCAGGTCTGTATAAATTACAGCATCTCAGTGCCACCACGGCGTGGCTCGATAGCGGTCTTGGTTTGCCCTACCCAGAAGTGATAGTTCAGCTCTTGACCTATACCGAACTGTTGGGCGGTTTTTTCCTGTTGTTTGGTTTTGCCGTGCGTTGGGTCAGCCTGCCACTGATGGCAGTGATGCTAGTGGCGGCATTTTCGGTGCACTGGAGTAATGGTTGGTTTGCCATTGCGCCTGCTGATCCCGCCACCAGTACCGCCAAGCCCTTGGCTGACCTCGGCCTGCCTATGGCGAGGGTAAGTTTAGAAAATAGCGTGGCGGTAGGTGAGCGCTTGCAGCGCGCCCATGCCATTCTCAGTCAGCATGGTAACTATAACTGGCTCACCGACAAAGGCGATATTGTGGTGTTGAATAATGGTATTGAATTTGCGGCGACTTATTTCATTCTGCTGCTCAGCTTATTGTTCAGTGGTGGTGGTCGTTGGTTTAGTTTGGATTTTTATCTCGACCGCCAAGCCCGTGCCAGTATCGCTAGGCATGAACCGGCACCCGTGGTGGCGCCGACGGTAATTGAATATGAAATATAGTTGCCGAAAAAGGATCCGAGTCGCTGGTGACAGTGCTAATGCCTGCTACTGGCCTTGGACCCGACGATTAGTGGTAGAATGCCTAATTATTGCGCCATTGAAGAAGACTGTATTTTGTTAAAAAAGTTGTTTGGATCAGCTAAAGCCCCCTTGCCTCGGCCCGACAAGGTGCCGGCGGCAGAGCCCCATGGTAAAAAGGCCGCTGCCCAGGCGCGATCATCTCGCCGCGATGAGACTACTAAACCAGTCGTGGAGTGGACTGCCGATCAATTTCAAGTGCCGCCGGAAGCGGGGAAAACCCGTTTTCATGATCTCGATCTCTACCCCAGTTTGCTTCACGGTATTGCCGATACCGGCTTTAAATACTGTTCACCCATTCAAGCTGTGTCATTGCCCCACACCTTGCGTGGCAATGATGTTATCGGCAAAGCGCAAACCGGCACCGGTAAAACAGCCGCGTTTTTGATCACCATTTTCAACGATCTTCTGAACAGTCCTATTAATGAAGAGCGCTTTGCCGGTGAGCCTCGTGCGTTGATAATTGCACCTACGCGAGAATTGGTGGTGCAGATTGGTGAGGATGCTCGCGCCTTGGGTAAGTACTGCGGCTTGAACGTGGTGACCTTGATCGGTGGCATGGACTACCTAAAGCAGCAGGACAAACTCGCCGGCATTGTCGATATCGTGGTCGCCACGCCGGGACGGTTATTGGATTTTGAAGGTCGCAAGGATCTGTATCTGGATCAAATTGAGATTTTGGTTATTGACGAAGCCGATCGCATGCTCGACATGGGTTTTATTCCTCAGGTTAAGCGTATCGTTCGTTCAGTGCCTAAAACTACTCACCGTCAGACCTTGCTGTTTAGTGCCACCTTCACTGATACCATTATGCGCCTCACTGAACAGTGGACCGAAAGCCCGGTAAAAATTGAAATTGAGCCTGAGAGTGTCGCAACCGATACGGTTGATCAAAAAGTGTATCTGGTCGAATCTCAGGATAAATTCCGCTTGCTGCGCAATATAGTTCGTGAAGAAGCTGCCACCAGCGTGATCATTTTTGCCAATCGCCGCGATGAAACTCGCCGTTTATTTGAAAAATTACAGAAAGCCGGCATCAGCTGCGGAATATTGTCTGGGGAAATTCCGCAGAACAAACGCTCGCGCACCTTGCAACAGTTTAAAGATGGTGAAATCGCCTGCTTGGTGGCAACCGATGTTGCCGGGCGGGGCATTCATGTTAATGGCGTTAGCCATGTAGTGAATTATGTGCTGCCCGAAGATGCTGAAGACTATGTGCACCGCATTGGCCGAACTGGTCGGGCCGGTGCCAGCGGTATTTCCATCAGCTTTGCCTGTGAAGACGATGCGTTTTTATTGCCCGGCATAGAAACAGCCTTGGGTATGAAGCTGCCTTGTATCCGTCCCCCAGAACACCTACTACGCTAAACGGTTTTTTTCAGCCGTTCTACCCAGAGCAGCGTTCCGCCGCAGACTGCGGCGGGCATAATTACCAAATTCAAAATGGGTACCATGGTGCCCAGCATGACTAGAGCGCCAAAGCTGGCGCTGGTGCTGCGGTGACTGGCAATTCTTTTTTTCGACTCGGCAAAACTGAGTTTGTGATTGTCCATGGGGTAATCGCAGTACTCTATCGCCATCATCCACGCACTCAGGGTAAACCACAGCAGCGGTGCAGCGGGAGAAATAATGAAGCTGGCGATCAGGGTTAATATGGCAAAACCTAGGTAATAAAATAGTTTTCGACATTCTCTGCCAATACTGCGGGGGAAGCTGATTAGCGCTTGGGCAATAGTTTCACGGCCGCTGACTTCCTGTCCGGTTAATAACTCCTCGACTTTTTCCGCGAGCAGGCCATTGAATGGCGCCGCAATCACATTAGCGACTGAGCTGAACACATACATCACAATCGCCAGTACCAGTACCACGGCAAGTGGCCACAGAATCCAGCTGAGAAAAGACAGCCAGCTAGGCAGCCAATTAATTATCTGGTTAATCCAATCACCGAGTTGATTAAAAGTTAGTGCCGACAAGCTGCCGAAAATTAGAGTGTTAATCAGCAGAGGCAAGATAACAAATAGGCGAATACTCGGTTCTTTGAGCAGGGCAAAGCCACGAAATAGGTATTGGGGGCCGCTTAGCGGAGTGGTTTTGTTCGTCATGCTGCTTTGTCCTTTTCGCTTGTTTTAAACCTGCGCTCGAATCATTCCCGATCGTGATGGTGATTACAAGTTTAGGTCTGGTGTGGTAAGACTGCGCTGACTTAGGAAGCAGTTTTAGGTGGTCGCGCCACAGCGGGGGCAAACACAGCGTTGGCCATTGCTGATGGTGTTGGCTCGAACTCGCGCTTCGGCTTTGATATTGACTTTCATGCACCAGCAATTGGCAGCGTCTTCACCCTTGGCGACGGCGCAGCTATTGTCTTGTTTGCAAAGTGGGCAGCGCTGATCAGCTGTGGGTGTGAAAATCTTTGTTGGCATGGGATGATGACCGTTTAATCTAGCTTGTGGAATTTGAATAGTGGCGGCGGCAATGGATGAAGAAGATAGATTGTTTGCTGAACAGATGCTTGGTGTCAAACCTTTGGTCATCGAACGTCGGGTTGCCTTAAAGAAAGATGAGGTGGATGCCCTCAGTGTGGCGGCTCGACGTGAAGCCGCCACGGCGCGTCATGCTCCGCGCAATTTTCTGTCGACCTCCGAGCCGGAAATACTCGACCCCTATCATCTCTTGGAATTTCGACGTGACGGTGTTCAAGTCGGTGTGTTTCGTCGTCTAAAACAAGGTAAGTATCTGCTTGAGGCGCGCCTAGATTTGCATAAAATGACAGTGGAGCAAGCTCGTAGTCAAGTGTTTGAGTTTATCCGCGAAGCTTATAAGTTGGATTTGCGCACGGTGATGATTGTCCATGGTCGCGGTCATCACAATGGCGCCAAGGGTGGGGTGTTGAAATCTTACGTCAATCGCTGGTTACCAGAAATGGACGAAGTGCAGGGGTTTTGCAGTGCCCAAGTTCAACACGGCGGCGCGGGCGCGGTGTATATTTTATTACGTAAAAGTGAGCGTAAAAAGCAAGAAAACCGCGACCGTTTTAGCCGCGGACGCAGTTCCTAGTCACCAAGCTTAGGTGGCGCCATTACTTTGAAGAGCAGTGACCTGTTCCTTAGAGTTATGGTGTTCTTGGGCAAAGCTCAATACAGTGCGGCCGGTTTTGTCGCTGGCGTTAAGATCGTGACCTGCTTCTAGGAACATGCCAATAAATAATTCAAAATCTTCGGCACGCATACTTTGGTAAGCTTTGAGCAGCATGTGAAAGTTGGCATTGGTGCCGGCTTTGGGTTCGGAGTTAAGAAACTCTCGCACCCGACTCTCAGTCCAAACTTCGTCTAATACCTTTTCTTTGTCTTTTTTCATAATCGTTTTTCTACCTTTAGCATTGGGGCAGCTCAGCCGCCCAATTTTTCATTTAAGATTTTATTAATCACGCTTGGGTTGGCCTGACCTTTGGATGCCTTCATAATTTGGCCAACGAAAAAGCCCAGCATTTTTTTGCGCTTGCCCTCGTCGGCAGCACGAAATTGCTCAACTTGCTCGGGGTTGGCGGTCAGCACTTCATCAACCATCGCGCCTAAAGCGCCACTGTCCGAAACCTGCTTCAAACCCTTGCTTTCAATGATGGCATCGGCGCTGTCGCCCTCGCCATTCCACAGTGCTTCAAAGACCTGCTTGGCAATTTTACCAGATATGCTATTGTCGCGGATGCGCTGAATTAGGCCGCCCAATTGTTCGGCGCTAACCGGGCTGTTAGTCATGTGCAGACTGTCGCGATTTAAGGACGCAGATAATTCGCCATTGACCCAGTTGGCGGCGAGCTTGGCATCGCCAGCTGACTTAGCCGTGTCTTCAAAATAATCGGCGACGGGGCGCTCGAGGGTTAGCAGCCCAGCGTCGTAAGCAGAAAGGCCGTATTGTTGCTCAAAGCGCTGACGCTTGGCATCGGGCAGTTCTGGCATAGTGGCCTTTAGCTCGTCGATCAGGCTTTGTTCGACCACCACCGGCAATAAATCTGGGCAGGGGAAGTAGCGGTAGTCATTGGCTTCTTCCTTGCTGCGCATGGCACGGGTTTCGTTTTTATCACTGTCGTAGAGACGGGTTTCTTGTTTGACCTTGCCGCCATCTTCAATTAACTCGATCTGGCGCTGTACTTCAACCTTAATGGCGCGCTCCACAAAACGGAAAGAGTTGATGTTTTTGATCTCGGCGCGGGTGCCGTATTCGGCTTGACCTTTGGGGCGTACAGACACGTTGGCGTCACAGCGCAGTGAGCCCTGGGACATATCGCCATCGGAAATATTAAGGTAGGTCACTATGGAGTGAATCTTGCGCAAATAGGCTACGGCCTCTTCGGCACTGCGCATATCCGGTTCCGACACAATTTCAATCAGCGGAGTGCCGGCACGGTTAAGGTCGATGCCGGACATGCCGTGATAATCTTCGTGTAGTGATTTGCCGGCATCCTCTTCCAGGTGAGCATGGTGTACCCGAACGGGTCGGCTACTACCGTCGGCGAGATCAATCTCGACAATGCCAGAGCCGACGATGGGAAAGTCCATCTGAGTGGTTTGATAGCCCTTGGGTGAATCCGGATAAAAATAGTTTTTGCGATCAAAAACCGAGCGCATACCAATATCGGCATCGATCGCCAAGCCGAATAAAATGGCTTTTTTGAGTGCCTGCTCATTGAGTACTGGCAAAGTGCCGGGCAGAGCGAGATCTACCGCATTGGCCTGAGTATTGGGCTCGGCACCAAAGGCGGTGCTGGAGCCGGAGAATATCTTAGATTTTGTATTGAGCTGGACGTGAACTTCCAGGCCGATGACTACTTCCCATTCCATTTAACTGTCCTTTAAACGCTGCCGGGAGCGGCATGTTTATGCCAGTCGCTGCACTGTTGATATTGGTGAGCGGCGGCGAGCAGGGTCGCCTCGTCAAAGTCGCGGCCGATCAGCTGCAGACCAATCGGTTTACCCTGTGTGAAGCCCGCGGGCAGAGAGATTGCTGGTAAACCGGCAAGATTGACCGCGATGGTATAGATGTCTTCCAAATACATGGTCAGCGGGTCGCTGACTTTTTCGCCTAAGGCAAAGGCCGGGTTGGGCGTGGTTGGCCCGGCAATAATGTCGACTTCTTTAAATGCCTCATCAAAGTCCTGCTTGATCAGCCGGCGAATCTGCTGGGCTTTGCGGAAGTAAGCGTCGTAAAAGCCAGAGGAAAGGGCGTAGGTGCCAATCAATATCCGTCGTTTCACCTCGGTGCCAAAACCTTCTGCTCGAGTGCGGGTATACAGGTCGTCGAGATTTTTGGGGTTTTCACAGCGGTAACCGTAGCGCACACCATCAAAGCGCGAGAGATTGGCGGAGGCTTCTGCGGGGGCAATAATATAGTAGCAGGGCACGGCCAAATGGGTGTGGGGCAGGCTGATGCTTTTGATTTCTGCGCCGAGCTTGCGGTATTCATCCAGTGCCGCTTCTATCGCAGTGGCAATAGCTGGGTCGAGGCCAGCGCTGAAGTATTCTTTGGGTACGCCAATTTTTAAACCTTTGAGGTCTTTGTTAATGCCGCCAACAAAATCCGGTACCGCCATTTTCATGCTGGTGCTGTCGCGCTGATCAAAACCTGCCATAGCTTGCAGCAACAAAGCGTTGTCTTCAGCGGTTTTGGCCATGGGGCCAGCTTGATCTAGGCTGGAGGCAAAGGCGATCATGCCGTAGCGAGAAACTCGGCCGTAGGTGGGTTTCAAACCGGTTAAGCCACACAGCGCTGCGGGCTGGCGAATGGAGCCGCCAGTGTCGGTGCCGGTGGCCGCAGGGGCCAGTCCAGCGGCGATGGCTGCTGCAGAACCGCCCGAAGAGCCGCCGGGAACGCAGTCGGTATTCCAGGGGTTTTTCACAAGACCATAGAAGCTGGTTTCATTGGAGGAGCCCATGGCGAACTCGTCCATATTGGTTTTTCCCAGCATGACGCTGCCGGCTTGGGCCATTTTGTCTACGACCGTGGCTGTATAGGGGGCAATAAAATTGTCGAGCATTTTAGAGGCGCAGCTGGTGCGAACCCCTTCGGTGCAAAAAATATCTTTGTGGGCAATGGGTACGCCACACAGTAAGCCTTTATTACCTTGCTGGCGACTCTGGTCAGCAGCGCGGGCTTGCGCCAGAGCGGCTTCAGCGGTCACGGTAATATAACTATTGTAGCGGCCGTCGTGGGCAGCGATCGCGTCCAAGTATTGCCGGGTAAGCTCTTCACTGGAAAAGGTCTTGGCTTCCAGGCCGCGAAGAATGTCGGCAACGGTATGATTGGGCATAATTTAAAACTCGTTACGGTATTTGCAGGAAAATGGAGTCTGGCTTCAAGTGGCTTGCATGTCAGCCTGAGATCACTCGATGACTTGTGGTACCAAATACAGACCATCTTCAGTCTGCGGGGCGATAGCCTGGAAGTGCTCGCGTTGATTACTTTCACTGACTTGGTCGGCGCGCAGGCGTTGAATGGCATCGTGGGGATTAGCCATGGGTGCTATATTCTTAGTGTCTACGGCTTGCATGACGTCAACCATATTGAGGATGTCGCCAATACGCTGACTTAATTCGACGGTTTCACTGTCAGCAATACTGATTCGCGCCAGTCTTGCCAGTTGGGCAATTTCTTGTGCATCTACACTCATGGATCACCTTGTTTTAGGCTGCGATAATGGCATTATTGTCGCGCTGTAGTTTACCTTGCAGGCTTTAAAAATGCTTGTGTCGCCATTAAACCGTTAAACTTATCATATTTGCGCCTTGCCCTAAATCCCTGCCATTGATAGAGTGACGAAGTTTTAAATTCAGGGCCTCGCGATTTTGCTAGGCGGCAGTCGCTCCTAGTCCAATCAGCCTAGCCCGAATCGACAAAATGGGGTTGTACAAGGTGAATAATATAAATGTTTAAAAGAATTCGTGGCATGTTCTCCAATGATCTTGCAATTGATCTTGGAACAGCAAATACCCTGATATATGTCCGTGGCCAGGGCATTGTTCTCGATGAACCCTCGGTTGTGGCTATTCGGGTGCACAATGGTCAAAAGACAATAGAGGCAGTGGGCATGGAAGCCAAGCGTATGTTGGGTCGGACACCTGGCAATATTACCGCCATTCGGCCTTTAAAAGATGGTGTGATTGCCGATTTTCAGGTAACCGAAAAAATGCTTCAGCATTTTATTAAGCTGGTCCATCAAAACAGCTTTATTCGTCCAAGCCCACGGGTGCTTGTTAGCGTACCCTGCAAGAGCACTCAGGTAGAACGTCGTGCTATTCGTGAATCGGTACTCAGTGCCGGCGCCCGTGAAGTGCGCTTGATCGAGGAGCCTATGGCGGCGGCTATTGGCGCTGGCTTGCGAGTGGATGAGGCCTCGGGCTCGATGGTGGTAGATATTGGTGGTGGCACCACTGAAATTGCCATTATCTCTTTAAATGGTGTGGTCTATTCAGATTCAGTTCGGGTCGGTGGCGATCGTTTTGACGAGGCCATTGTGACTCATGTTCGCCGCACTTACGGCAGTTTGATTGGCGACGCGACGGCCGAGCGAATCAAGCAGGAAATTGGCTGTGCTTATCCCGGCAGTGAATTACGTGAAATTGATGTGCGCGGCCGTAATCTGGCCGAGGGTATTCCCCGTCGCTTTACCTTGAACAGCGACGAGATTCTCGAAGCTTTACAAGAGCCGCTGCAAGTTATTATTCAGGGCGTGAAACGCGCTCTAGAACAATCGCCACCGGAGCTGGCGGCGGATATCGCTGAAACCGGTATTGTCTTAACAGGTGGTGGTGCCCTGTTGCGGGGTATCGATCAGTTAATTGCCGATGAAAGTGCACTGCCGGTGATTATTGCTGAAGATCCACTGACCTGTGTTGCACGGGGCGGTGGTAAAGCGCTGGAAATGATGGATCGCCACCACCTCGACATATTGTCTGCAGAGTAGAATGATTCGCCCTGCAGAGGGAGGACGCAGCAATTAAACCGGTATTCTCCAATCAGTCCTCGGCTGGTGGACGGCTGCTGATCTTTGGTGGTTTGGCGCTGGTATTAATTCTTATCGGCCAGCGGCTGGAGTTTATGGCGCCAGTACGAACGCAATTGTCGCTGGTTGCGGCACCGTTTTACTGGGTTGTGGATGTTCCCAGTCGCGTGGTGTCTCTATTCGATGGCATGCTCAGTAGTCGCCGCGAGTTAACGGCAGAGAATGAAAAACTCCGTTCTGAGGCATTGATTCTCAATGCCAAATTGCAAAAATATATTGAGTTACGCGCCGAAAATGTCCGTTTGCGGGATTTGATGAACTCTTCTGAACGTCTTAACGATACCGTCGTGGTGGCTGAAGTCATTGCGGTGGCGTCGGATCCAAACCGACATCAATTAGTGGTTGATAAGGGTAGTCGGGACGGCGCTTTTGTCGGCCAGCCGGTTATTGATGCCAATGGCCTGTTGGGCCAAATCATTGAAGTGGGTGTATTGCAAAGCCGGGTGCTGCTCATCACTGATAGCGCTCACGCTTTACCTGTGCGGGTGAGCCGCAACGGCCTGCGTGCTATTGCTGAAGGCGCCGGTTTAATCGATGAGCTAACCTTAACCCACGTTGCTGCCACCACCGACATTCAAGTCGGTGATGTGCTAGTGAGCTCGGGTTTGGGTGGGCGTTTCCCTGGTGGTTATCCGGTGGGCGAAGTCACCGAAGTGTCTATTGATCCCGGTCAACCTTTTGCTGAAGTGCGGGTACGGCCAATGGCGCAATTGGACCGCAGTCGCAATGTCTTACTGGTATTCAGTGAGCAGAAGTCGGAGGAGTAGCGCGTGGAATCGCATGCGCAGGGCCTCTGGTTTGTTGTTTTTACTCTGCTTGCAGCACTGCTGCTGAGCATTTCTCCTCTTGGCGGTGACTGGGCTTGGGCGCGTCCGGATTGGTTGTTGCTGATTCTGGTGTACTGGTTATTAGCTCTACCTGAGCGAATCGGCGTGTTTGTCAGCTGGCTATGCGGTTTGCTGCTGGATATTTTGCAGGGCGTAGTGCTAGGCCAGAATGCGTTTGCACTGGCTGTCATCGCCTATGTCATTTTGATGTCATATCAGCGCCTACGTATGTTTAGTTTGCCTAAGCAGGCGGCTTTTATTGCCCTGCTGGAATTATTTCATATCCTTGTTGATCAGTGGGCGCAAAATTTGAATGGTGTGTCACACACCCTGTGGTGGGTATTTTTACCCACCCTGACCACTGGTCTGTTATGGTTGTTTGTGCGTCCAACAGTGGCCTGGTTTCAACGCCTGTATGCGGTATTTTAGTGAGGATGCGCGGGCCTGCTTTGATTTTAGCTTCACGCTCACCCCGGCGGGCGGAATTGTTGAGTCAAATTGGCGTGGATTTTTCGATTGATGCCGCGGATATTGATGAAACCCCGCAAAGCAATGAGTCTCCAGAGCTTTATGTGCAGCGTATGGCCGTGGAGAAAGCGCGGGCTATTGTCGATCGCGCCGGTGAAGCGGCGGTACTGGCCGCAGATACGGCGGTCATTGTCGACGGTGAAATCTGGGGCAAACCAGATAACCGCGAACATGCTGTGAATATGTTGCGTGAACTGAGCGATCGTCGTCATCAAGTGATGAGCGCCGTTGCGGTGTATTATCAGGGCCAGATGCGTCTCTGTTTGGTGACCACTGAGGTGGTGTTTGGACGAATTAGTGAGGCGCGGATCGCGGCTTATATCGCCAGCGGTGACGCTGACGATAAGGCTGGGGCTTACGGTATTCAAGGCGCGGCGGGAAGTTTTGTGCAGCGTTTATCGGGTAGTTATTCCGCTGTTGTCGGTCTGCCTCTATACGAAACAGTTGCTTTGCTGAGTGAAGCCGGAATAGGGCTGGAATAATAAGATGAGCGAAGAAATACTGATTAATGTCACGCCGGTCGAAACTCGAGTTGCCGTAGTTGAAAATGGTGTGTTGCAGGAAGTCTATATTGAGCGTAGCCGCTCGCGGGGCATTGTCGGCAATATCTACCAGGGTAAAGTAGTGCGGGTGTTGCCTGGTATGCAGGCGGCCTTTGTAGATATCGGCTTGGAGCGCACCAGTTTTATTCACGCCTCAGATATTAGCAGTCTAGATACGCCTGATGGCGAGCACGCCGAGATCCGCAGCAAAATTCGTGAAGGTCAATTGCTCACCGTGCAGGTGAGTAAAGATCCTATGGGCACCAAGGGCGCTCGCCTGACGACTCGGCTGTCGGTGTCTTCGCGCTATTTGGTGTATATGCCGGGCGCTGCCCATATTGGTGTCTCCCATCGTATTGATGATGAGCACGAGCGTCAGCGCCTGCGCAATGTCCTTGAGCTGGTGGCCAAGGAGGGCGATCTCGAATTGCGCGATGGCTATATATTGCGCACCGCAGCCGAGGGCGCTGGCGAAGAGGAGATGCGTGCGGATGTGCAGTTTTTAAAACGCTTGTGGGAGGCGGTGGGTCGACGCATAAAGCGCGAGGTGGCGTCGAGCCTGATCTATGAGGATCTGCCCCTGTTTATGCGTACTATGCGGGATTTAGTGCGGCCGGGTTTAGAAAAAATTCGCATTGATTCTCGTGAGAGTTACCAGCGGGTTGCCCAGTTTGCCGAGGATTATTTGCCGGAAATCACTTCTCAGCTGGAGTATTACCCTGGCGAGCGACCGATTTTTGATTTGTATGGTGTGGAAGATGAAATTCAAAAGGCACTGGGTCGTAAGGTGGAGCTTAAATCTGGCGGCTATCTGATTATTGATCAGACCGAAGCCATGAGCACCATTGATATCAATACTGGCGCCTTTGTCGGCCATCGCAATCTTGAAGAAACCATTTTTAAAACCAATTTAGAGGCCTGTGCTGCGCTGGCTAGGCAGCTGCGGCTGCGCAATTTGGGCGGTATTATCATTATTGATTTTATCGATATGAAGGATGCCGAACATCGCCGTCAAGTGTTGCGGGCTCTGGATAAGGCCATGGAAAAAGACTACGCCAAAACCTCAATTACCGGTGTGTCGGAACTGGGCTTGGTGGAGATGACCCGCAAGCGTACACGCGAAAGTCTGGAACATATTCTCTGCGAGAGTTGTCGCTACTGTCATGGTCGTGGCTCTATGAAATCGCCAGAAACGGTTTGTTATGAAGTGTTTCGCGAAATTCTACGCGAGGCGCGGGCTTATGAAAGTAAGCGCTTGCTGGTGCTTGCTTCACAAGATGTGGTAGACCGGCTGTTGGATGAAGAGTCGACCAGTGTGGGGGATCTGGAGGAGTTTATTGGCGCGAGTATTCGCTTTCAGGTTGAGGCGGTTTACACCCAGGAGCAATTTGATGTTGTATTGCTCTAACCGTCTGTTAAGAGCGAGTAACTCCTGATGCTAGGGCTCTTTCGCCAATTGTACTCAGTGCTGTGGGGAGTGGCCTTGGTATTGTTAGTACTGCTTGCCCTCTACGCGAGTTTGGGGCGGCAGTACATCGGCTTGCTTGGTCGCTACCAGAGCGACTTGTTTGAGCAGGTGGAAGAGTACACCGGGGTTAAAGTTCAGGGCAGTAGCTTAGAGGGCAGTTGGGAAGGTTTGTCGCCGGTGATAGAGCTGCGTGATTTTCAGCTTGGCAGCCAAGATGCCCTGCACTTCGATCGCGCTCGACTCAACATCGATGTGTTGGGCTCGCTGGTCAGTGGCACAGTAAAAATCCGCAATATTGACCTTAATCAATTGAACTTGGATTTACTGCAGTCAGCCGATGGCAGCTGGCATATTCCCGGTCTGGCCACGGATACCGATGCCGTGGGTAATCCTGAGGCGATTATTGATTCGGTGCTGAGTATCCGCAACGCCTCGCTGGAACTGTTTTCTGTCAGCTTGACCTATGCCAATGGCAATCAGACTCAGATGCGGCTACATGATTTTAAGCTGGAGAGTGACGATACCTTTCGCCGCGCCTATGCCAAGTTAAATACCGATAGCACCGGTGATATTCAGCTGTTGGTGGAAGCCTATGGTGATCCTCGTGACAGCCAGGATTTTAATGCCAATGCTTATGTGCACATTGATCAAAGTCGTTTTTCTGCATTAGCGCCGCTATTTCAAAGTAGTGCGCCGCTGATCGATAGCCTGGTGAGCGGCGAGATGTGGTTAAGTTGGCGTCGCGGTCAGCGCATCAGTCTGAGTGGTGAACTCACCGCCCCTGAGCTCGCTATTGGGGTGTTGTGGGGGACGGATCAGATTGCCTTTCAGGACGTCAATATGCGTTTTGCCAGCAGTCATCGCGACGGCACATGGCGATTGAGTTTTTCCAGTTTCGATGCCCTTTGGCGGGATCATCGCCTTGATCTGGCCGGTATTTCAGTGCGACACCCCGACGAGTTTTTTTGGCAGTTTTCACTGCCAAAACTCGATTTGGATATTACCAACACCCTGTTAGTGCAAAGCGAGGCGCTGGACGATGGCTTGCGTAATATCTTACTGGAGTTGGCGCCCAAGGGCGATTTGCGCAATATATACTTGGATTTACACACGGCTGATAGCGGCATTGATAGCTTTCAGCTGCGCGCTGCGGTGGACCAAGTTGAAGTTCAGGCCTGGCAGGGCGCCCCAGGCGCCAAGGGTTTGTTCGGCTATTTAGAAATTCAGCCGGGGCAGGGCAGGTTGCTGCTGGATACGCCGGAACTGTCACTGGCTTTCCCCAATTTATACGATAAAGCATTTTTACTTCAGAACCTGAATACCGAGTTGCGTTGGCAGTTTGACGATAAGCGGGTTCGGCTTGGCAGTGGTTTAATTCGCGCCAAAAATAGTGGTGTGCCATTAAATGCCTTGCTAAGGCTGGATTTACCACTGCATAAAGAGGACGTAGACGACCCGGAAATGACCTTGGTAATCGGGGTGCAGGATGTGGCAATCAGCGATCACCAAGATTACACGCCAAATATTTTAAGTGCCAATTTACTGAATTGGTTGGGTGAAAGTATCCGCGATGGCCGTGCTAATGAGGCCGGCTTTATTTACCGTGGTTCCTTGCTGGCCGCCAGTGATCAGCATCCGTCAGTGCAATTGTATTTGGATTTGGCCGACATCGAGCTACGCTACCATCCGGATTGGCCCTCACTTAAGGCGAACCATGTTGAATTGCTGATTAATAATGCCGACGTGACTGCCAGTGTAGGCTCTTCTGCGACCATGGATGGCTTAGATGTTGATAATATCCAGGTTCGCGTTCAGCCCGGTAAAAATGGCCATATGAATCTAGATGTGGCGGCTAGCGCTCGCCCGGATTTTGCTCAAATCAAAAAATTGATACTTGAAACACCCCTGCATGACTATGTTGGTAGCAGCTTTGATAACTGGAGTGGCGAGGGCGACGCGAGCCTGGATTTCAGTCTCAATATGGTGTTTGACGAAGATCAAAAAATCACCGTCGGGGTCGATAGCGATGTGGATTTCCAGCTGCTTAATATTGCTGATTTCCGCCTTAACTTGACAGACGTTAGTGGCCATTTACATTATCAAACTGACCAGGGTTTGCGCAGTCACGGTTTGCGGGCGGACTTGTTTGCTCGCCCCGTCAAAGTCAAAATCAGTCAGAAACGGCAGGAAATTCGTGTTGATGCCTCAAGTAATTTGGCTGTGCGCGATATAGTGCAATGGTTGCGGCAACCGGCATTGGGCTTCCTCGGTGGCAATGCTGATGCCAGCTTGCAGATTCTTGCTGGTGGTGACAATCCCGGCTTGCGGCTTGTCTCAGACCTTGTTGGTGTGACCATAGGTTTGCCCCAGCCGATGTACAAGTCGGCTAAACAGGTTCGAGCGCTAAAAATAAATATGCCCTTTACGGGGCTTGGGCAACGGCTTGATTTGGTACTGGCGGAGCAACTTAATTTACAATTGGGTTTTCGCGATGGCGAAATTTTTGCCGCGGATTTGCAATTAGGTAGCGCGCCAGCGCAAATCGGCCCGAGTGGTGAGTTTCGAGTTGGTGGGGTTTTGGAATTTGCCACTTTTGATCAATGGCTGAATATTTATAAGCAGTATTGGCAAGCTCCGCAGCAATTCAGCGCTGACACTAAGGTCAATGACGAGGACTCTCTATTCATACGAGTAACATCGCTACAAGTTAATCAGCTCGACCTCTTCGACAATATGCTGGATAGAGTGAAGATAAACCTGCAGCACAGTGATCAGAGCTGGCAGTTCCAGTTTGACAGTGAGCAAGTAGCTGGCAGCGCCAATATCCCCCACAGAGGCAGCGCAAGCCCAGTAAAAGTGATTTTGAGTAAGCTGCAGTTGCCGGAAGTAAGTCAAAGCCCCGCAGATAGTTTTAAGGATATCGATCCACGCAGCCTGCCCGATGTCGATTTGGATATTGATCATCTCTTCGTCGGTGGCAGCGAGTGGGGACGAGTTGGGTTTGATATGCGCAGCAATGCAAGTGGCGCGCATTTTTATTCCCTGCGGGGTAATTTACGAGGTATTTTTCTGGCGCGCAGTCCTGATGCGAGCCGTCTGCACTGGCTCCGAGATGATCGCGGTAGTATCTCTTCGCGATTAGAGGGTCAATTTGCGGTAGCTGATTTGGGCGGAGTGTTGGAAAATCTTGGTTTTTCTAAAGTCATTGAAACCCGCAGCGGAAATTTTGATGTGGATTTATCTTGGTCGGGGGCACCAAATCAATGGTCACTTCAGGGCAGTGATGGCAGCTTCAATTTTGATTTCGAGGACGGACGATTTTTAAAAACCTCGGACGCTGCCAGCGGCGCTTTGCGGATTCTGGGGGTTTTTAATATGGCTAATCTAGTTCGCCGCTTGCAATTTGATTTTAGTGATGTATTTAAAAAAGGCGTCTCGTTTGATCAGATGCATGGCAAACTCTATTTGCAGGATGGCCATGTGCAATTAATTGACACCCTCGATGTACGTGGTCCTTCCAGTCGCTTCCAGATGACTGGCAATATTGATCTCAATACCGATACCCCTGATTTGCGCTTGGTGGCGACTTTGCCGGTTGGTAGTAATCTGCCTTGGGTAGCCGCCCTAGTTGGCGGTTTGCCGGCTGCTGCGGGTGTCTACGCGGTCAGTAAAGTGTTTAAAGAGCAGATGGATAGTTTTTCTAGCGCAGTTTACGATATTGGCGGGACAATTCAGGACCCAGAGCTGACTTTTAAGAAGATTTTTAATGTCAATGCGACTGACAATAACGCGGCAGATAACTCCGCCAATACTCCGAGTTTACGTCAATGAGCAAGCGGGTAGCTGCACTGCAAATGGTATCGGGTCTTGATCTCGATAGTAATTTGCAAAGTGCTGATAAATTGCTTGCCGCTGCGTCAGCGCAGGGGGCTGAGCTAGCAGTTTTGCCGGAAAACTTTGCGCTATTCGGTAGCCCGGATATTGCCAGTCTGGCCAAAATAGAAGATCAGAATCATCGTTTACAAGACTTTTTAAGCTTGTCGGCGGCTAAATACCAGCTTGTCCTAGTAGGCGGCACTATCCCTCTCCCCGCACCTGATGGCCGAGTATATGCCAGCAGCTGTGTTTATGCTGCAGATGGCCGATTTATGGGGGTTTACCGCAAAATTCACTTATTTGATGCCGAGATTGGTGACGCTCAAGGCCGCTATTGCGAGTCTGCACACTATGCCCCGGGTAGTGATGTGGTGGTGCTGCCAAGTCCGCTGGGTAGAATTGGTCTAGCCGTATGTTACGATTTGCGTTTTCCGGAGTTGTTCAGGGCTATGCAGAAACAGGCCATGGATATTTTGGTTTTGCCGTCGGCCTTTACCCGCGAGACGGGCTGGGCGCATTGGTTGCCCTTGCTAAGAGCTAGAGCCATTGAAAATCAGTGTTTAGTGGTGGCCGCCAATCAGGGCGGTATCCACGACGGCAAGCGTCAGACCTCGGGTGGGTCGGTGATTATCGACAGCTGGGGGCGGGTGCTGGCGGAGGCGGGTCTGGGTGAAAGTGGTATTGTCGCGATCTATGACGCTGCCGAGCAGGCGGCGCTGCGTTGCCGTATGCCGGTGGCGCAGCACCGCCGGCTGTAGCGTCGTTTCCGGCATTTAGACGCGCAATTTTAGCCCCTGTAATTCTTTTAGATACTGGAATAATTTACGCTTGGCGGCAGGAGGTTTATTGGTTTTGGTGTCTTTGTCTATTTGCATGACTAATTGCCGCAGACGCTGGCGATCAGCATTCGGGTACATTTCCAAGACCTTTCCTATGGCGCTTACTCCGCCGCTGGCGAGTTCGTCGCGCAACTCCTCCAAGCGGTGAAATTGACGAGCCATTTCACGCTGGCCGTCTTCGCGTTTGGTCAGCGCAGCTTCGATCTCGCTAAGGTCAATGTCGCGCATCAGTTTACCAACATATTGCAGCTGCCGACGCAGTGCCTCTCGGCTGGTGAGACGTCGCGCGGTGGTAATAGCCTCGCTGAGGTGCTCATCGTGAATGGGTACTTTAGCCAATTCATTATTGCTGAGCTTGACTAACTTTTCACCCAATTGTTGCAGTACCTGCATTTCCTTTTTGACGGCAGTTTTGCTGGGGCGTTCTGATTCAGAATCGGTCACATTGAAATCCGTTGGATTAAGCGTAGAAGTAGGTAGCCAGGCCTAGAAAGGACATAAAGCCAATCACGTCGGTAACGGTGGTCAGTACCACACCACCGGCCAGCGCCGGGTCTATATTCATTGATTTCATCACCAGCGGCAATACCGCACCTGCGAGTGCGGCGGTGATCAGGTTGATGACCATGGCGGCGGCAATAATAGCACCCATCAGCATATCGCCAAACCATAAGGTGGTGGCACCGGCGACAATAACTGCCCAGAGCAGGCCGTTGATGGCGCCAACCATGATTTCACGATTGATTAACCAGCGACTGTTGTCGCGACTGATATGGCCAAGTGCCATGCCGCGAATCACTACGGTTAGGGTTTGGGTACCGGCAACGCCGCCCATACTGGCAACGATGGGCATCAATACGGCTAGCGCCACCACTTTTTCAATAGTGGCCTCAAAGAGATTAATGACCCCAGAAGCGATAAAAGCGGTGAGCAGATTAATGCCTAGCCAAATCGCTCGGCGTGGGGCGGTGCTCCACACTGCGGCAAAAGTGTCTTCATCTTCATCTAGACCGGCCATGCTCATTAAGGAGTGGTCGGACTCTTCACGGATAACGTCAACCACGTCATCGATGGTGATTCGGCCTAATAACAGGCTGTTGTCACCAATAACCGGTGCAGAAACCCAGTCGTGGCGGGCGAAGAGGGTGGCGACTTCGCGTGAGGACATCTGCGCGTGGATAGGCTCAACTTCGGTGTCCATAATTTCGCGGACGGTGACACTGGGGTCGGAGACCAGTAATTTACGCAGCGACAAAATACCGATGTATTGATCGTTGCGATTGACCACAATCAAGCTGTCGGTCATTTCCGGCAAGCTCTCGTGTCGGCGCAGAAAACGCAGAGCGACATCGAGGGTAATATTGGGCCGCACCGTAATGGTGTCGGTGTTCATCAAACCGCCGGCGGTGTCCTCGTCAAAGGATAGTACGTGTTCTACGCGCAGGCGATCCTGGTGATCCATGGACTCAAGAACTTCCCGAATGACACGATCGGGAAGTTGTTGAAGAATATCGGCGATATCATCTGTTTCGAGACCTTCGGTGATGGCGGCCACTTCCTCGGCATCCATTTGGCGAAGGAATTGGCCCTGTACTTCATCGTTGAGGTGCTGAAGGATGTCACCTTCGTTTTCACTGTCAATCAGCTGCCAGAGTACGCTGCGGGCTTTGTACGGCGTAGATTCAATTAAGTGGGCAGCGTCGGCGGGAGGCAGGCCATTAAGCATACGGCGGATTTGTAGGAAGCCGCCTGAATTTAATGCGTCAGTAAGGGTCTTGAGTTGGCTCTCGGTGTGTAGCTTTTCTGCAGTCTGGGCCATACCTATCCCTACTGAGACGTAAAGAGTGAAAAGGAGTCTGGTCTAATTATCCTTTAAAGTGCGGCGCGCAACAATCGGCGCAGGAAGGCAAGTGGCAGAAATATAACCAAAAATTACTCTTCTTCACCAAAACGCTGGGCAATGATGTCGCGAATGGTATTCAGCGCAGCTTGTTCATCACTGCCCTCGCAGCGGACATGGATACGCGTGCCTTTACTGGCAGCCAACATCATCACCGCCATAATACTTTTACCGTCTATTGACTTGCCATTAACGGTAATCGTAATACGGGCACTGAAGGCGCCCGTGGTGGCCACCAGTTTTGCTGCCGCACGGGCGTGCAGACCTAATTTATTGATGATGAGGATTTCTGATTCAAGCATCGTCGTGCTCTATACCTGGAGTTCGCGATGGCGAACCTGGATGTTCGGATAGCTTTGACGCAGTGCCTCGGCAAGCGCACCAACCATATATACTGAGCGATGTTGGCCACCGGTGCAACCAATGGCAATGGTAAAATAGCTGCGGTTGCTGGCCTCTATTTTGGGTAGCCAGGTTTGCAGGTAGGACAAAATATTGTCGTGCATCAGTTTGACATCGGCCTGTTTGCCGAGAAAGTCCTGCACAGCTTTGTCCAGCCCGGTTTGACTGCGTAATTCCTTTTGCCAGTGGGGGTTTGGCAGCATTCTCAGGTCATAAACCAAGTCGGCGTCAAGGGGCAGCCCGCGCTTAAAGCCAAAGGACTTTAGCTGCACCGCAAGGTGACTGGTATCCACCCCTAGTAGGCGATCACGAATGGTGGCACGAAGATCATGAACAGACATGTCGCTGCTGTCGATCGCCAGAGAGGATTCGACGGCAATGGGCTCTAGCAGTTTCGATTCCAACTTGATGGCGTCTGCTAAGGGCAAAGCATCCGTACTCAGTGGGTGGCGACGGCGAGTTTCACTAAAGCGTTTAATCAGCTGCTCATCACCGGCATCGAGGAAGACGATACGCAGTGTGGCGTATTGTTTGACTTCGTCGCAGAGGGCTTTAAAGCGTGACAGCTCAGCTTCTGAATTGCGCGCATCGATGCATACCGCAATCCGCTTGTGAACCTTGAGTGGGCTTTGTGACAGTCCGCGAATCAATTCCGGCAGCAGTGACACCGGTAAATTATCAATGGAGTAGAAACCTTCATCCTCAAGTTGATGAAGTGCGGTACTTTTGCCGGAGCCTGAGCGGCCACTTATAATGATTAATTCCATATTGATTTAGTTTGCCAGTGCTTGTTCGTAAAGGCTTTGATCGCTATCAACGTGGCGTAATTTATCGCGATAATCGGCCTCGTTAAAAGCCGTCGCTAGGGCGCTGAGGGCTTTTAAGTGTTCGTCGTGAGCCTCGGCGGGCACAATAAGCGCAAACACCAAATCTACCGGTTGATCGTCGACGGCTTCAAAATCGATGGGTTGTCCTAGTTTTAATAACATTCCAGTGACACTGGTGCAGCGACTGCTGCGGCAGTGGGGTATGGCAACACCATGTCCAAGGCCGGTACTTCCTAGGCGTTCGCGGGCTAGCAGATCATTAAAGAGTTCGTCGGCATTAAACTCGCTATTGTCGGCGCTGATGGCCGCCGCAATGAATTCAAGTAAGCGTTTTTTACTGGTAACGGACACACCGCAATGGGTGCGTCCCTGGCTAAGTATAGAGTTGAGAGTCATGGTTTTGGGTTAAAAAGTCCGTGGTGAAGTTGCCCGCCTTAACGGCCGAGCGTCTTTTCTTTGTGTTTAATTAATTGGCGATCGAGTTTGTCGGTCAAGCTGTCAATAGCGGCGTACATATCCTCTGACTCGCAGGTGGCAAACAAATCGGCACCGGCCACATGGACGGTGGCTTCGGCTTTTTGAATGAGTTTTTCCACCGTCAGGGTGACGTCGGTGTTGGTAATATTATCAAAATGCCGTTGTAACTTGGTGAGCTTGTTGTTGACATAATCACGGAGAGCGGGGGTAACGTCTACGTGATGACCACTTACAGTAATCTGCATATTTAGCTCCTTTTTCGCTGAAAAATGCTGGCACCTCACGGCGCGTGCAGTTTGCAAAGACCTGAAACAGGTCGCTGCGTTATACCAGTCGCTTGCGCTCGTTTGAGGGCGGAATGACCAGTGATTCTCGGTATTTAGCAATGGTGCGGCGGGCCACTTGAATGCCTTGCTCGCTCAGTAAGTCGGTAATTTTGCTGTCGCTCAGGGGCTTGCGTGGATTTTCCGCAGCCACCAATTTTTTAATCAGAGCACGAATCGCGGTAGATGAACACTCGCCGCCGGTATCGGTTGATACATGGCTAGAGAAAAAGAATTTCAACTCAAAAATACCGCGGGGAGTGTGCATGTATTTCTGGGTAGTGACCCTCGAAATGGTCGATTCGTGCATGCCCACGGCCTCGGCGATATCGTGCAATACCAAAGGTTTCATGGCTTCCTCGCCATACTCGAGAAAGCCGCGCTGATACTCCACAATTTTGGTGGCGACTTTCATCAGAGTCTCATTGCGGCTGAGTAGGCTTTTGATAAACCAGCGCGCTTCCTGAAGATTGTCGCGAATATAATCGTTGTCGCTACTGTTGCTACTTTGTTTGGCCAGCGAAGCATAGCGGGCATTAATCTGAATTTTTGGGGCAATGTCTGGATTGAGCTCAACCAGCCAGCGGTCTTCTTTTTTACTGACAAAGACATCGGGTATAACGTACTCAGTTTCATCTGCGCCAATCGAGTCCCCCGGGATTGGGTCCAGTGTTTGAATTAACTTAAGTGCATCGCGCAGCTGATCTTCTTTTAAGCGGCTGCGGCGCATAATTTGACTGTAGTCGCGATTGCCCAATTGCGCCATGTATTGATTGACGACAATTTTTGCTTCTTCAATAAAAGGGGTGTCATCCGCTAACTGTTTTAGCTGGATTAACAAGCACTCCTGCAGATCTCTTGCGCCTACCCCGGCGGGGTCAAATTGCTGGATTAAATGCAGTACCGCATTGACCTCTTCGATTTCAATGTCTTCGTTGTCAAAGTTTTCAACTAATTCTTCAGGGCTCACCGTTAAGCGGCCTTTTTCATCAATAGCGTCAATGATGGTGTCGGCAATCAGGCGGTCGATGTCCGACAGGCGGCTGAGATTCAGCTGCCAGCGTAAATGATCTTGTAAAGAATCTGAGCTGGAATGTCGATAATCGTTGTTGTAATCGCTGTCCTCGCCAGAGGATCCTGAGCCACTGCTGCTGCCACTAGTTTGGTAGACATCCTCCCACTGGCTATCAACGGGGGTATCTTCAGGGAAGTCAGTGCGTTCAGCCCAGTCGCTGTCGGCTTCTGGAAGCGGGGCTTCGGTTTCAGTGGCTTTTTCGACTTTTTCGACTTTTTGGGGTTCGGCTGAGGTGGGTTCTACTCTGACGTCGGTTTCGCCATCATCCTCACTGATTTCCAGCAGGGGGTTGGTATCTAGCGCGGTTTGAATTTCTTGCTGCAAGTCTAGGGTGGAGAGTTGTAATAAACGAATCGCCTGTTGTAGCTGGGGGGTCATTGTCAGGCTTTGGCCGACTTTTAGCTGAAGCGATTGTTTCATAGGCAGCGACTTCTACAGCGTAACAGGGGTTTTGCGAACAGCTTTGCTGTTCTATCGGCAGTGATATTGCCTCTATGTCAGTGTAGTCGCGACGCTAGCTCCATGCAATACCTGTGCCGATTGAATTGTATCTTAAGCTTTTTAAAGGGTGAATTTGTCACCCAGATAAATATCCCGCACGATTTGGTTGTTTAGCACAGTGTCGGCATCGCCTTCGGCGACGATACGACCTTCGCCAACTATATAAGCTTTATCGCATATATCCAGTGTTTCACGCACATTATGGTCGGTGATGAGTACGCCAATACCACGGGCCTGCAGGTGTTTGACGATATTTTGAATGTCGTTAACCGAGATCGGGTCTACCCCCGCAAAGGGCTCGTCTAGCAGGATAAAGCTCGGTTCGGTTGCCAGCGCGCGGGCGATTTCGACGCGACGGCGCTCGCCACCAGATAAGGCCATACCCATTGAGTTGCGGATGTGAGTGATATGGAACTCTTGCAGCAAGGCCTCTAGTTTTTCCTTGCGCTGGGGACGATTGAGATCACGGCGGGTTTCCAGAATGGCCATGATGTTGTCAGCCACGCTGAGCTTGCGGAAAATGGACGCTTCCTGGGGGAGGTAGCCAACACCGTGTTTGGCGCGGCCGTTAATAGACAGTTTGGTGAGGTCTCGGTCATCGAGCCGGATACTGCCGCGATCAGCATTGACTATGCCGACAATCATGTAAAAGCAGGTAGTTTTACCCGCGCCATTGGGCCCCAGTAGACCGACAATCTCACCGCTGCGGATGGTCAGAGACACATCTTTGATGATTTCACGACCCTGATAGGCCTTGGCAAGATTACTGGCTTGAAGAACCGGCATAATTATTTCGACTCCTGGATGACTGAGCTAGAATCATTAACAGTCGTATCGCTATTGCCATCTTTTTTGTTGCTGATGGTCTTGTCATCGCTGTCGGGAGTACTCTGTGGTTGCAAGGTCATTTTGACGCGATGATCTTTCTCATCGCTGCCGCCGTCAGCCACTACCATTTGCTTGCGGCCGCTATAAACAACACGGTCGCCAGAAATTTTTGAGCCTTGATGGGAAATTGAGGCGTTTTTCTGCAGCAGGATTTCTTCTAACTTTAAGCTGTATTCAATGCGCTGCGCACTGGCGACCACGACGCCTTCATCGGCTCTAGGTTGCTGTTCAAAGTGGGCGGGATTCCCTTCGGCGATGACTTTGTCGACCTTGCGGTCCGATTCAATAATCGTCAATTTGTCGGCAATGATTTTTAAGCTGCCCTGGCTCATGCTGACATTGCCAATATAAATACCCTGATTGTTTTCATAAACCGCGCGATCCGAGCTCAAGTTAATAGCTTGGTTGCGGTCTTCTGGCAGGCTGGATGCGGTGCTGGCGGAGAAAATTAACAATGTGCTCAGCACGGCTTTAGAGGGGTTCATAGTGGCCTGTTACCTGATGGAGGAGTTCAACGCGCTCATTTTTGAGGCTGGCTTGCATACCCACTGAGTGAGTGACGCCATTGCGCAGGGCGAGTGAGAGGGGTTGATCAGTGCTCACTTCACTGGTGTCGAGATTGATATTTAATAGTTCAGTGGTAATTTGAGCTTGGCGGATAAGATCTTGAACAACCACGCTGCGGTGTAATTGCAAAAACTGGCCGTCTTGGGCGAGTTGGCCGGATTTGGCGCTGGCCGTCCACGGTCGCTGATCGGCAATATTGCCGATGTAATGGGGGTCGCTAAGCATCACCGAGCCGTCAGAAATCAGCCGCTCGGCGCTTTTGGCGCGCCATTTATAGGCAGTGCGGCCATCGATGGCATATTTGATACCCTCGATTTTGGTGAGGTGGGAGTCGGCATCGGGAACCGCGTCAAAACTGTCGACAATACTGAGTTTGCCGCTCTCACTGTACTGGGTTAGATACAGTACGATGCCTATTAAGGCGGTCATTGCCGAGAGCATAGAGAGTAGCGTGACTTTAAATTTTTTCATATTTACAGATACTGCTCCAGTGCAGTATTCAGCTTGCCTTGGGCTTTTAATATCAGCTCACAAACTTCCCGAATGGCCCCTTGGCCTCCCGCTGCTTTGGTCTGCCAGTCAGCATGGCGAGCGACAAAGTGGTGGCCATTGGCCACGGTTACGCCCAGTCCCGCTTGTCTGATTGCGGACAGGTCGGGCAGGTCGTCGCCAACATAGGCGATTTCGTCCATTTCCAAATTGAGGTCGGCACGCAGTTCTTCCAAGGCGACCAGCTTGTCTTCGCGGCCTTGGTAAATTAATTCGATTTTTAATTCAGCCGCGCGGCGCAGCAGTAATGCGGAGCTGCGTCCAGTGATAATCGCGGGTTTAATACCTGCGTCGCGAAGTAATTTAATTCCCAGGCCGTCCAGAATGCTGAAGGCTTTAATCTCTTCGCCACTGTTGCCGAAATACAGGCTGCCGTCGGTGAGGACACCATCCACGTCCATGGCAAGCAATTTAATTTTTTTTGCGCGCTCTATAACACTGTGCATTATCTTTTGGATTCCTAAGCTACGCCTGCTCTGAGCAGGTCGTGGGTGTGGACTACGCCAACAGGTTTGGCATTGTCATCCATGGCAACCAAAACGGTGATTTTATTGTCTTCCATTATCCGCAGGGCCTCGGCGGCCATGGTTTCAGGTTTAATGGTGCGACAGTTACGGCTCATAATGTCATCTATCAGGCAGCTATGTATATCAATTCCACGATCTATGGCGCGGCGTAAATCGCCGTCGGTGAATATCCCGGCCAATGCCCCTTGGGCATCTATAACGGTGGTCATTCCCAAGGTTTTGCTGCTCATTTCTAACAGGGCGGTACTGAGAGTGCTGCCCAGGAGAACGCGGGGAATACGCTCGCCAGTATGCATAATGCTGTCAATTTTTAAAATCAGGCGCCGCCCTAATGCGCCGCCGGGGTGTGACATGGCGAAGTCATTGGCGGTAAAGCCGCGGGCTTCCAATAGCGCAATGGCAAGGGCGTCACCCATGACTAGTGTGA
>JBLHPB010000007.1:0-45059 GCA_047624025.1 Zhongshania sp. | reverse complement strand
AAATTGACCGCCAGACGCGTTGCTATTGCGTCCTCGGCCCAAGGGATATTGGCATTAAATTTTGCGTTGCGCCGGCCATAACTACCCGTACTTAAACGGCTACCAAACTCAAACACCTCAGCATTAGGTTGCTTGGAATCCACCAGTAAAGCACCGCCAATATTATTCTTGCCAAACAGAGTGCCCTGCGGCCCTCGCAAGACCTGGATATTGGCCACATCGACGGCATCCAATAATTGCGCATCTGAGCGCGGTACATACACGCCGTTTAAGTAAATGCCTACCCCAGGGTCTAAGACCGGATTACCTGAACGCTGACCAATACCGCGAATAAAAATCGCTGGGGCTTTGTAGTTTGTCTGCGAGAATTGCAGGCTGGGGGTGAGAGATTCTACATCTTCAATAGAACTGACGCCCATGGCCTCCAAATAGTCGGAGCCAAGGGCGGTGACCGCCAGCGGGGTTTCCTGGAGGTTCTCTGCTCTGCGCCGGGCGGTCACCACCACCTCTTCGAGGCTATTCTGGGCAGCTGCCTCAACCTTTAAGGCTGCCATGCCAGAAAAGGAGCATAAAATGCCTGCACACAGTGAAAGTCTCTGCCCGCGTAAACGCATATCAAACCTCATCATTGTTATTTTTGTCATCAGCTTCTATCGTATCTTGTTAAAAGGCTTTAACCAAAGATTTGGCGAAATTAATACCCCAACCGGACGCACAAGCTTTTGGATGGTAACTTTTAGTCGGGTAATTAAAAAATTAAAATTTGAAGGGATTTCTGCAGATACATAAGAAAACATTGCTATGACAGACAGCAATTCGTGAGGACGGATATCTTTATTCGGTACCAACAAAAACGCCGCCAAAGATGGCGGCGTTTTACGTCACAATATAACTTTAGGCAAAGGGGTGACGCAGCACTATTGTCTCAACCCGGTCGGGGCCAGTTGAGATAATGTCGATAGGTACACCAACAATCTCTTCAATGCGACGGATATAGGCGCGGGCTTTTTCCGGCAATTCTTCAAGCGTTTTAGCGCCAAAGGTAGACTCTGACCAACCCGGCATATCTTCGTAAATCGGAGTGATAGTGTCGTAGTCTTCGCAGTCGAAAGGAGCCGCAATAGATTCGCCGGCGGGATTTTTATAATCCACACACATGCGTATCGTTTCCAATCCGTCTAGTACATCCAGCTTAGTTAGACACAAGCCAGTCACACTATTAATGCGCACAGCCTGACGCAGAGCAACACCATCAAACCAACCACAGCGACGCGCGCGGCCGGTAGTGGCGCCAAACTCATGACCTTTTTTGGCTAGGTAAGCGCCAGTATCGTCAAATAATTCAGTGGGGAATGGACCTCCACCAACACGAGTGGTGTAAGCTTTGGTAATACCCAGAACATAATCCAGATACAGTGGACCAAAACCACTGCCTGTTGCCGTGCCACCCGCCGTGGTATTGGAGGAGGTCACATAGGGATAGGTGCCGTGATCGATATCCAACAGCGAGCCTTGCGCGCCTTCAAACAGAATATTGGCGCCATCTTCACGGTATTTATGCAGCATACTGGTCACATCGGTGACCATTGAGCGCATTTCCTCCGCCATTCGCAGAGCATCGTCGAGGGTTTTCTGGTAATCAACTGCAGGGACTTTGTAATACTCAGTCAGCATAAAGTTGTGATATTCCATCACGGCTTTAAGCTTCACCGCAAAGCGCTCGGCATTGTAAAGGTCGCCCAAGCGTAATCCTCGGCGCGCCACTTTATCTTCGTAAGCGGGACCAATACCACGACCAGTGGTGCCGATTTTAGCTTCGCCACGTGCAGCTTCACGAGCCAAATCCAGCGCCACATGGTAGGGCAGAATCAGCGGGCAAGCGGGGCTTAAGCGCAGCCGCTCGCGCACCGGTACGCCCTTAGCTTCCAGTTCAGCCATTTCTTTTAACAGGGCGTCAGGGGCCAAAACCACGCCATTACCGATCAAGCAGGTCACTCCCTCACGGAGGATGCCCGAGGGAATCAGGTGTAATACAGTTTTTTCGCCGCCAATCACCAAGGTGTGGCCGGCATTGTGGCCGCCCTGAAAACGCGCTACGGCATGGGCCTGATCGGTAAGTAAATCAACGATCTTGCCCTTGCCTTCATCGCCCCACTGGGTGCCCAACACTACTACATTCTTGCTCATATCCGCTTCTCTGGATAAAGGTAAATTCACGAGCCCGCGCAGTGCGAGCCTAATCTATCAGCGGTGCCACACACCACTGTCCATCACGTTTGCACACTTGCCGATCACATGTTGTGTCAACATCTTGATCCGGTAAGCCGCAAATCACCCTTTCACCAGCACCGCGAAGTGACTGTACAAATTGCCACTGCGCCGTATCGAGATCATAAGGTGCAAATATTCCCTGCTGCTCTGCTACCGGTGGCAGCAATTCAAGCAGAGCTTTTAAATCAATACTAAAGCCGGTCGCCGGGCGAGCACGGCCAAACACCAAACCGATATCGTCATAGCGACCACCCGAGGCCAATGCTTGGCCGTGTTCACGTACCAAAGCAGAGAACACCACACCGGTGTGATAGTGATAACCACGCAACTCGGCCAAATCAAAGTAGAATTGAATTTCGGGTAAGCGCAAGGCCAGAGCGTTAGTCAACTGCTCCAGACTATCAATAGCTGCAACAGCCTCAGGGATATCAGCAAATATTTGCCGACCGTGACTGAGCACATCCTCACCGCCGTGCAATTCATTTAATCCAAGTAACTGCTTGGCAATAGCCGGGGCAATCGATAAGCCCGCAACAAAAATCTGCAATTCGGCTTTAGCCTTGCGCTGCAATATATCGAAGTAGCTCGCTTCTTGCTCGGCATTCAATCCTGCGGCCTTCACAACTGCGCAATAGATACCGACATGACCAGTATCCAAAGTAATACCATCGAGACCAGCAACCCTAAGAGTTTCCAGCATCAAGCAAATAATTTCCAGGTCACTAGCCGGACTATTGTCGCCGTATAACTCGGCGCCCAACTGGATAGGTGATCGCGAGGCCAGCGGCTTTTTCGGCTTGCTGTGCAACACACTACCGGCATAGCAAAGACGCACGGGGCCTTCACGACCCAAACTATGGGCATCAATACGCGCCGCCTGAGGGGTAATATCAGCCCGCAAGCCCATCATTCGACCAGTCAACTGATCCGTCACCCTAAAGGTCAACAAATCAATATCACCGCCAAGGCCGACTAAAAGTGATTCTGTGTATTCCAACATTGGTGGAATAATAAGCTCATAGCCCCAGCGCTTGTATAAATCCAACAACTGTCGACGTAGTGCTTCAACCTGAGCCGCCTGCGCGGGCAAAAGTTCTTCAACACCATCCGGGAGTAACCAACGATCTACCGAAGTCATAAGCGATTCTTGCTCTCTTTCTCAGCTATCAGACGTCAATGGAACAAGCTTAATAAAACCAGCCCCGCCAACATACTCACTAAACCGGCAATACGCACAGATCGACTGTCCATATCTGCCATCCGGTATGCCAATAATCGCCAGCGTTCAGGGCTGAGGAATGGCAGCACACCTTCAATAATAAGCACCAGACTGAGAGCCACTGACAGTTCCTGCCACATGCGCTTTGCCTGCTACAAACATAAAAAATCCGCGCTGCCCCTAAGACTTTTGGTCTCGGGTTAGCCCGGATTTGTGAATGATATCACAGCCCCGCCGAAGCGAGGAGTGAAACACCATTTAGCGTTTTTCCCCACCCTGCTTCAGGTAGCGGAAAAATTCGCTTTTACTGTCAACCACCAGAAGATCACCCTTATTACTAAAGGAGGACTGATAGGCACTCAAGCTTCGTATAAACGAGTAAAACTCAGGATCGCGATTGTAAGCGGCGGCGTATGTGCGAGCCGCTTCGGCATCACCCTCACCACGCAATACTTCGGCATCACGATAGGCGTTGGCACCGATAACCGTGCGCTGACGATCAGCAGTAGCACGAACTTTCTCCGCCAGCTCACGCCCAGTAGAACGATACTCACGAGCTTCACGCTCTCGCTCTGACTTCATCCGATCAAAAACCGACTGACTAACCTGCGAAGGCAGATCGATACGCTTCACTCGTATATCCACGAGTTGCACACCAAATTCAGCGGTGGTGATCTGATTGAGATCCCGAGTCAAATCGGTCATCAGCAAGTCTCGCTCACCCGACACCACGTCGTGAAAGCTGCGCTCACCAAATTTGTTGCGCAAGCCGGTATTAATACGCTGAGCCAGCAATCCTTCTGCCCGAGATTCTTCACCATTGGTCGCGGTGTAGAATTTCTGGGTATTGACCACCTTCCACTTGGCATAAAAATCCACGTCCAGCGGCTTTTTCTCAATAGTCAAAAAACGCTGCGTGGGGGCGTCTAGCGTCATAATTCGACGTTCAAACTTCCGCACCACGTGAACAAACGGGGCTTTGATATGCAGGCCCACACTAATATCTGGGTCCACCACCTCACCAAACTTAAGCAACACACCACGCTCAGTTTCGCGGACGATATACAGTGAGTTCATGCTCAGCACTAGCAAGCCAAACACTAATAAAATAATTGTGAAATTACGATTTCCCATATTAACGCCCCTCCCGACGAGTGGCTTGGCTATCAAGGCGCAATTGCTCAATAACCTTATCGGTCAACTGGCGCACATCTAGTTCCTGGCCATTACCTTTGCGTGTCACGGAAGATCTATCCATCAACTTGTCCAATGGCAGATACATCATATTATTACCGCCGGCGACATCAACCATCACCTTGGTCGCATCGCTGTACAAGGCTTCCAGAGCATCAATATACAAACGCTCACGGGTCACCTTAGGCGACTTACGATATTCATCATAGAGCTTCACAAAACGCTGAGCTTCACCTTCGGCTCGAGCCAAAACCTGTTCTTTATAAGCTTGGGCTTCTTCGAGTTGGCGTTGAGCCGCACCGCGAGCCTCAGGAATAATGCCATTGGCATAAGCTTCAGCTTCGTTTTTAAGGCGTTCGCGATCTTCTTTGGCGCGGGTTACATCATCAAAGGCATCCTGTACCTGAGAAGGTGCCTGGGCATCCTCGATGTTGACCTTAGCCACCAGAATCCCACTCTCGTAAACATCCAGATATCTCTGAAGACGCTCCTGAGTATCGACAGCAATCTGCTCACGACCTTCGGTAATTACCTGACCCATTTTGGAACTACCCACGACATGGCGCAGGGCACTTTCCAAAGCGTGCTCCAAACTCAGTTCAGGGCTTTTCACTTTGAGCAGAAAATCAGCGGGGTTAGCGACGGTGTACTGAACCGACAGAGCAACATCGACAATATTTTCGTCTTCAGTCAGCATCTGGCCGCGACTGGTTATACCGCGGACCTTGGTGGTATTAACCTTAGTCACTTCGTCGATCAACGGTGGATTCCAACGTAAACCTGGCATTACAGTTTCTTGATAAACACCAAGACGCAAAACTACTGCGCGCTCCTGCTGGTCAACTTGGTAAAAACCAAACAAACACCAGACTGCAAAGCCCAAAACGGCAACAATCCCCAGCACACCTGCACCAGGATTAAAGTTCACACTATTATTGCCGCCGCCAGTTTTCTTGGCACCACCAAAAATACTGCTCAGTCTTTCCTGAAGCTTTTTAAGTGCCTCATCTAAATCTGGCGGTCCCTGGTTATTATTACCACCCCAAGGATCATTGTCTTTCCCGCCACCCGGTTCATTCCAGGCCATAGCCCTCTCCCCAATTATGGTTGTCTTTCGCTTTTGACCGCTACCGCCCCAAAAATCAGCAACGCAGCACGTAGCTACGCTACGATTTTGTCCGGCAGGCAGTCTAGCAGAATTCTTCCCGCGTGCTAAGCGGACGTGTCGAATGCAGTGATTGTTCACTCAAGGACTCAGCTGCGAGTAACCGCTGCCAATCCGCTTCAGGCAAACGTATTCGCAAGTACTGCGACCCATCCTCGTTTATTTTCTCTTCAAGTATCGCGCCCAGATCGTACAATCTGGCACGAAGTCGGCCCTGAGCCGTTACCAGGACAATATCCGTCTCACAAATTTCATTGCCCAACAGCTCGCTAAGTGCCAGATAAAAAAGATCCAAACCACTTGAGTCGCGTGCCGACAACCAAACTCGGATCGGCCGACCACTGTCATCGCGGTCAATTCGCGGCTCGACGCCATTTAAATCGGTTTTGTTGTAGACCTCAAGGACAGGAATATCAGCCGCGCCGATTTCTGCCAAAACACTCAACACCTGCTTAATATTGCCTTGGCGCTCCTGATCAGCGCAGTCCACCACATGAACCAACAAATCGGCAATGACCGCCTCTTCCAGCGTAGCCCGAAAAGCCTCCACCAACTTATGAGGGAGATGGCGAATAAACCCCACCGTGTCAGCCAATATCACCGGACCAACATCGCCCACCGAAATCCGCCGCACGGTTGGGTCCAAGGTCGCAAACAATTGGTCGGCGGCATACACCGTCGAGCTTGTTAAGACATTAAACAGTGTTGATTTACCGGCATTGGTATAACCCACCAATGACAACGCCGGTATCTCGGCCCTACGCCGAGCGCGGCGAGCCTGCTCACGCTGACGCCGCACTTTTTGCAGCCGCGCTTGAATATTGGTAATTCGCGCACGCAATAATCTGCGGTCGGTTTCCAACTGGCTTTCACCCGGTCCACGTAAGCCAATGCCACCCTTTTGGCGTTCCAAATGTGTCCAGCCCCGCACTAAGCGAGTAGACATATGTTGTAACTGGGCAAGCTCGACCTGCAGCTTACCTTCGTGGGTATTGGCACGCTGGGCAAAAATATCGAGAATCAGACCGGTGCGGTCGAGCACGCGACATTTTAATTCGCGTTCGATATTTCGCTCCTGGCTCGGAGACAGGGAATGATTGAATAACACCAGCTCGCCATCATTGGCGATCAGCGCTTCACGAATTTCTTCGAGCTTACCGGTACCGACAAATAATCGGGCATCGGGACGCTTGCGTGACCCCTTGATGAAGGCAACCGGGTCCCCTCCTGCGGAGGTAACCAGCTGCACAAACTCATCAGAGTCCTCACGCTCATCCTCATTGTGAAAATCCAGATGCACTAATATTGCACGTTCACCGGAATTAGGTCTTTCAAATAACAAGGACGAACCTCAAATCAATAAAAAAGCCGTTGTTACGCGTCTTCCTGATCTTCGTCATCTTCTGGCGGATGCGCCATAGGCAAACGAACAACACGAGAAGGCACCACGGTTGAGATGGCGTGTTTATACACCATTTGACTAACCGTATTTTTTAGCAAAACCACAAACTGGTCAAAAGACTCAATTTGGCCCTGTAACTTAATACCATTAACCAGATAGATCGAAACCGGAATACGCTCTTTGCGAAGAATATTCAGATAAGGGTCTTGTAAGGTATGCCCCTTTGACATGATGGAACCTCCTGTGCCCAAGCCGGGCGTTGATAAAACGTATCAATAAAAGCAGTAATAGGATCGTAAACTCAAAGAGAAGTTCACCAACAAACTGCATAACCCTCAGTATACCGCAAGTCATTGCTATTCGGCAGCGTCAAGATGCTTCAATACCATATTTAGCTGAGTTTGCGGGTTTCCGCCAGTTTCCAGCCAAATCAGTTCTGGCCAGCCCCGCAGCCAAGTCAATTGGCGCTTGGCGAGTTGCCGAGTGGCTATTAAAGCGCGCTCAAAAGCAGTATCGCGATCGTAATCACCACGCAAATGCTCCCACACTTGGCGATATCCCACCGCCCGAATAGACGGCAAGTCGACATTAAGGTCTCCCCGCGCCATCAGGCCCGCCACTTCGTCAATAAAGCCGTGGGCAAACATCTGCCCTAGGCGCTGCTCTATGCGCGCATGTAAAACCACACGATCGGGCGGAGCAATTGCAAATTGGCTAACCCGATACGGCAGTGTTTGCAGGGTTTGTCGGGCCTGCCACTCGCTCATGGTAACGCCACTGATTTTATACACTTCTAAAGCGCGGGACAGACGCTGAGAGTGATTGGGATGAATGCGCTCAGCCGACAGGGGGTCAACTGCCGCTAATTCGGCGTGAACTGCAGGCCAGCCCTTCGCCTCGGCAATGCGATTAATGTCTTCGCGCACAGCCTGATCGGCCGCGGGCATATCCGCCAAACCTTCCAACAAAGCCTTGTAATACAACATGCTGCCACCAACCAATACCGGCACCCGGCCAGCGGCAGTGCTCTGCGCCATCGCAGCAAGCGCATCGCGGCGAAAATGAGCGGCTGAATAAGGCTCTGCGGGGTCACAGATATCGATTAATTGATGGGGATAACGCGCCAAAGTAGCGGCGTCAGGTTTGGCGCTGCCAATATCCAAGCCGCGATACACCAGCGCCGAATCAACGCTGATGAGATCGCAGGCCATGCTATCGTAGAGCGCCATCGCCAAATCGGTTTTACCCGCAGCAGTTGGCCCCATCAAAAAAATAGCAGGGGGTAATTGCTGCTCAACGACCACGTAAAAACCATTTATCCAGCTCGGCCATACCCACTTGCACCCAAGTTGGCCGACCGTGGTTACACTGACCGCTGCGCTCGGTGGCCTCCATATCGCGGAGCAGGGCATTCATTTCAGGCACCGTCAAACGACGATTGGCGCGCACCGAACCATGACAGGCCATGGTTGAGAGAATTTCATCAAGATGGGCACGAATACGATCACTGCTGCCAAACTCCAGCAAATCAGACAAGACATCGCGCACCAATTGCTCTACCGAGGTATCTGCCAAGATCGCTGGTAACTCACGGACAATCACCGACTCTGCCGCCGCGCGCTCTACCCGCATACCCAACTCGGCAAACACCTCGGCGTGCTGATCAGCACAATCTGCCTCGCGCTCACTGACCGCCAAACTCAGTGGCACCAACAAGGGCTGACTGCGAATGCCTTCACCGTCGCGGGCATTTTTCATGCGCTCGTAGGTAATACGCTCATGCGCGGCGTGCATATCCACCAGCACTAGGCCCTGCTGGTTTTCGGCAAGAATATACACTCCTTTTAATTGCGCCAAGGCATATCCAAGTGGTGGCGCAATCGAGCTATCCGCCCCTGCCATCGGCTCCTGCAAACGCTGATACTGGGGCCGTTGATCAGCCACCGCCTGCGCCCCGCCGAATTGCGGTCGGTAGCCCGAAGGGCTAAATCCGGCAGATCCACCACTATGCATTTGCGGTGCAGTGGACATCGGCACAGCGCTTTCCTGCAGCGACATCGCCGACTGGGTTTGCGGCATGGCCAGCATTTCGCCAGACGAATCTGGCACCGAGGCATTTTGCGGCACCGTGTCGGGGCGCACATCAGCCAACACCTTGTGTAGAGTGCGAAAAATAAAATCGTGAACCGTTCTGCCGTCGCGAAAACGTACCTCATGCTTAGTAGGATGCACATTGACATCCACCCCCGCCGGGACCAGCTCAAGATACAGCACAAAAGCCGGGTGACGACCGTGAAACAATACATCGCGATAAGCTTGGCGCACCGCGTGAACCACCAACCGATCGCGGACATAGCGACCATTAACATAAAAATGCTGTAAATCGGCCTGACTGCGCGAAAAGCTCGGCAGTGCCACCCAGCCCCACAAACGCAAACCCACCGCCTCTCGGTCGATAAATAGCGCCTGCTCCATAAACGCGGGGCCGCACACAGCCGCTAAACGGCGCTCTTGCTCAAGCTGATTATTGGCGGGTTTTAGACTGTGGATGGCCCGACCATTGTGCCGCAGGGAAAAACCTACGTCATAGCGGCTCAAAGCTTGGCGCTTCACCACCTCTTCAAGATGATTGAATTCGGTTTTCTCGGTGCGCAAAAATTTGCGTCGCGCTGGGGTATTAAAGAATAAATCCCGGACTTCCACCGTGGTACCACGGGGATGTGCCACCGGTGACAATACCGCCTCCATATCTCGGCCTTCGCTGCGCGCCGACCAACCGGACTCGCTATTTTCCTGTGCGGTACTCAGACACAGCCGCGATACCGAGCTGATACTAGCCAAAGCCTCACCGCGAAAGCCCAAGCTGGCCACCGACTCCAAATCTTCGAGAACGCTTATCTTACTGGTGGCATGACGACTCAGCGCCAAGGGCAGATCTTCCTGAGCTATACCAAGCCCATCATCGCGGACGCGAATCAGCTTCACCCCGCCCTCTTCAATATCCAGCTCAATACGGCAGGCACCGGCATCTAGGCTATTTTCCAGCAGCTCTTTAACGACCGAAGCAGGACGCTCAACAACTTCACCGGCCGCAATCTGGTTAGCCAGGCGCGGGTCTAATAAACGAATTTTAGTCATCAGGTAGAGGGAATCTGTATTTTTTGACCGACGCGGATGGTAATACTCCCCGACAGCTGGTTATGCCGCTGCAAATCACTGAGCGGCACATTATAGCGCTGAGCGATGCCCGACAGGGTGTCACCGCTAGCGATGACATATTCACGACCACCAGCCAAGGAGCCGCCAGAAGCAGGCGCATCGCCGCGCTTAACGGCCGCAAAATAAGTGTCTGGTGGCGGGCTTTCGCGGAAATAACGGTCGATACCTTCGTAAATAGCCAACGCCATACTACTTTGATAGCTGCTGCTTTTGAGCTTGCCAGCCTCACCTGGATTGGAAATAAACCCGGTCTCCACCAAGAGCGAAGGAATGTCTGGTGATTTCAATACCGCAAAACCAGCTTGCTCCACTCGGCGACTGTGAAGTCTGGATATTTTTCCCATTTCACCAAGCATCTGTGCACCTACACTCAAGCTGGCATCCAAAGTGGCGGTCATCGACAAATCCGTTAACACCCCGGCAAGTACTTGATCCTTATCAGATAGGCTCACACCACCGACCAAATCCGCGTCGTTTTCGCGCTGCGCTAAAATACGCGCAGAGGCACTTGTTGCTCCACTTTTAGACAGTGCATAAACAGAGCTGCCATTCGCCTTGGGATTAGTAAACGCATCGGCGTGAATGGATACAAAAAAATCAGCCTGAGCTTTGCGCGCCAAATCGCGGCGCTTTGCCAGACCAACGTAGTAATCACCGTTGCGGATCATCACCACGCGATAGCCTTTTTTGCGTTCAAAACGCTCTTTCAAACGCGAGGCTATCTGAAAAACCACGTCCTTCTCTTTAACGCGGCCAGGCCCAATCGCACCAGGATCTTCACCGCCATGCCCGGCATCAATGGCAATAACGACATCACGCTGGGCGCTGTTTTCAACACTTTTAAGCACCCGTGGCTCAGAGTTCTCACCCTTGTCGATAAAATCCACCACCAAACGATCGCGCAAATCGCCACTGGCCGCCAGTAAAAAGCTGCGCACCTGAATTTCCGCGTTCAGGTCAAAAACAATACGCAGGGCTCCGCCGGATTTCTCAGCATGACGAAGACGGGTGATCGGGCTATTGGCAAACTGTAAATGACCTGTCTTAACATTCAGGCGAGTATTTTGAATATCAATCACTAGACGATTAGGATTACTTAGAGAAATAAGCTCATGCTGAACCGGCCCACTGAGATCAAACACAACCCTGCTATGGTCTGGCGCCCGCCAAAAACGAACATCGCGAACTTCGGCCGCTTGTACAAATGCGGCGAAACTGACGATACAGGCCAGAACTAGCTGATTAATCCGTTTCATATTCGCTCATCTGCGCCAAAATTTTCTGTCCGCGCGGGCTCATGCCCTGCGCGTCCAGCACTCGCCCCGCTCCCTGCTGTGCAATGCTAACCATTAAATCCGGCCTTGGCAAAAAACCGCTACCGCGCTGAGGCCACTCCACCAAACACACGGCATCGCTCGTAAAGTAATCACGAACCCCCATATATTCGAGTTCTTCGGGGTCTCCCAAGCGATATAAATCGAAATGGTAAACAGCGACACTACCAGCTTCATAGGGTTCCACCAAGGTATAGGTCGGACTCTTAACCGGCCCAAGATGACCAAAGGCGCGCAACACGCCACGGCAGAAAGTGGTTTTACCAGCCCCTAAGTCGCCGTGTAAAAACACCACCGCGCCGTCTTTTATATTACGCCCGAATGTCTCGCCCGCCGCCACTGTCGCGGCTTCGCCATCAAGATACCGCTGCATTGCTGTTTATCACACCCCGTAAATATTCAATGACATCGCTTGCTAGCAAACCCCGAGGCCCAGCCTGGGCCGCGCAATCAGCTGCTGCGCCGTGAACCGCCGCCCCCAAACAGCTCGCCAGTTCCGGCGCCAACCCCTGAGCCATCAGCGCCCCAATCAATCCAGCCAACACATCACCCATGCCTCCGCTGGCCATGCCAGGATTTCCAGTAGAATTCAAATAAAGCCCTTCCGGCGATGCAATCACGGTACCGGCCCCTTTTAACAAGACCACCGCGGCGAATTTATCCCGCAAGGCAAGCGCACTGGCAAAGCGGTCCAACTGCAATGCAGCCGTGGTGCAGGCCAGCAATCGTGCTGCTTCACCTGGATGGGGAGTGAGTATACGTGGCCCGCGATGTGAATGCAGGAGCTCTGGCTCGGCGGCCACCATATTGAGTGCATCGGCGTCGATTACCAGCGCTTTATCACTGGCCAAGACTACTTTTAATAGTTCATAAGCCCAAGCCTCTTGGCCCAAGCCAGGACCAATCACAACCACTGTCGCTTTTGCTAACAGCGGCAGAATATCTGTCGCCGAATTTATACCGTGAACCATTAACTCGGGTCGGGCGGCAACAAATGCCGCAACATGCTCCGGTCGAGTGGCGCAAGAGATCAAACCTGCACCACTGCGCGCCGCCGCAGTCGCAGCCAATAAAGCCGCCCCCGCCATACCGTAATCACCACCCACTACCAACACATGACCAAACAAGCCTTTATGGGCATTTCGCCGCCGCGCAGGCCATTGCCTTAACAACACTCCCAACTCAAGCCGACGCACCAACGGCTGCCGGGCCAATTGCCGATATACATCGCGAGGCACGGCTAAATTGGCAAAAACCAATTCTCCGCTACACTCCACCCCATCTAGGGTAAATAATCCGCGTTTTAAACCGATAAAACTGATGGTGACGTCGGCGCAAATGGCATCGCCCAATTTACGCCCACTATCACTGCACAAGCCCGAGGGAATATCGATAGCCAGCACCGGTCGACCCGAGCGATTAATGGTCTTCACCGACGCCGCGTACTGAGGCCTGACATCACCTCGCAAACCGGTCCCCAGCATCGCATCAACAATTACGGCGTTGACATCTGGCGCCTCTCCCGCCCAAGACTGCACGTCCACCCCTGCGCGCTGCGACCACTGCCAGGCCAGCGCCGCATCGCCCTTTAGCCGTTGCGGATCACTCAGTGCCCACACTTTCAGGGCCAATCCATGCTCAGCAGCCAAGGCGGCGATCACATAGCCGTCACCGCCATTATTGCCGCCGCCACAAAAGATCTCGATGGACGAGCAATCCGGCCAGCGCCGCTGCAGGATTTCAAAAGCTGCCAAGCCTGCTCTCTGCATCAAATCAAAACCGGCAATACCACTAGCAATCGCTAGACGATCAAGCTCACGCACTTGACCCGCGGTGTACAAATATTGCTCTTGAGGCCTAGGTTGCAATAAGCGTGACATACAGCGACATCCCGGATAGATAAATATCAACGAACCTCACCCTATGTGAAGCCCGCCACTACAATCTGATGACTGCGAATAACACTGACTATGCAACACTCGTCGCGCAGATAAAAGACTGCGGTTTAGAATTGAACTTTGCCCATATTGGTATCAGCCTCGCGAGCAAGAGAGCACAAAGACTGCAATTTGCTTCACATCACTGTTATTTCATAGGGCTTTCGACAATACTATTCAGCGAAGCCCGAATTACCAGCTCCCGGGTCGCCACTTTCTTAAATAAGCCATCGGCAGCCTTCTGCACCACATACTGGCTCAACTGCTCTTGGGAAACTAGCTGCTCTGTAGTATTCGCCGCGGAGTCCGCCCCTGCATCCGTTTTTTGCTGGAATTGCAGCAAGTCGCCATACAGTTTAAATGCGCCATTGGCCGTCAAACTTTGAGACACTGCGGGTAATAATGCCGCCTGTACAGCTCCGCCACCTTCAGCTATCAATAAATCGCTGGCTGCGCTACGAGGCGAGTTCATCAGACGCTTTAAGGTGTCAGCATCCATATTGGCCACGATATTTTTTAAAATCGGCCCAGCCACAGGAATAGCATTTTCCGCAGCCCTGTTCATCAAGGTTTCCAGCAGCGCAGCCTGCGGGTTGCTATTGAAATCCCGCGCCACATCAATCACCAACCCCAGCGGGGGTGGCAGCAGAATTCGCACCAAAGGGTCATCCAGAAAGCCGCCTTTAAGCGCTAATTGCCTAGCTACCAGCTCAATACCTGAGGTCAATTTCTGGGCGAATCTATTGGCAATTACTTGCTGAAACTTGGCCTGGGCAGCCAAGGACATATCATCAAACATCGACGCACAGCCAGACGTCAGCAATACCACTAACACGAGGGCAACTACACGCAAGATACGATATACCTACTAATAGCAGAAATACGGAGGGAAGCGCCAAATCGGCGGCGCATTTTAGCATGAAAACCGGCGTTTAGAAGCTGTTCAGCCATGAACAAACGAATAAAGATAAAGGCGGAGCGATTGATGAGCCGGCCATTTCAGGCCGGTTGAAACTGTCAACGGGATGGTCGTGGGCTGACCTAGCGATAAGGCGGTAGTGACATACAGCGGCATCATGGATGTGTAAAATGGCAAGGAACCCAACTTAGCGCGAAGCCCGCCACTGACACCCAATGACTGCGAATAACACCGACTATGCATCCCTCGCCACGCAGATAAAAGACTGGGGGCAAGAACTGGGCTTTGCTCATGTCGGCATTAGCCCAGCCAGCAACGAGGCCCACGCCGCCAGACTAAAAGAATGGCTGGCCAAACAATACCATGGCGATATGCACTATATGGCCAATCGTGAAGCCCTTCGCGCCGCCCCCGATGAATTAATGACGGGCACCATTCGGGTAATCAGTGCGCGAATGGACTACCTTCCTGACGCCGAAGATTGCCTAGAAGTATTAGCTGATGGCAATAAAGCCTATATCTCACGCTACGCACTGGGACGTGACTACCACAAACTTATTCGCAAGCGCCTCGCACAATTAGCGAATAAAATCAGCGAGCAGTCCGGCGGCCAACACCGCGCCTTTGTCGATAGCGCACCGGTTTTAGAACGGGGATTTGCCGAACAGGCTGGATTGGGCTGGATTGGCAAAAATTCCATGCTGATCAACAGCAAAGCCGGCTCATGGTTCTTCCTCGGCGAAATTTACACTGACCTACCACTACCCGTAGACCCACCGCAGGAAACCGGCCACTGCGGCAGCTGCCGCGCCTGCCTAGACGACTGCCCGACCGGCGCTATTGTCGCCCCCTATCAAGTGGATGCCCGGCGCTGTATTTCCTATTTAACCATTGAACTTCAGGACAGTATTCCCGTGGAGCTCAGGCCACTGATGGGCAATAGAGTTTTCGGCTGCGATGACTGCCAGCTGGTTTGCCCTTGGAATAAATTTGCCCAACCCACACAAGAAGTGGATTTCTCACCCCGACATCAATTAGATAACAGCGAGCTTGTCGAACTGTTTTTGTGGACCGAGGAGGAGTTTTTACAACGCACCGAGGGCTCCCCCATTCGCCGCATTGGCTATCAGCGTTGGTTGCGTAATTTGGCCGTGGGACTGGGCAATGCCCCAGCCTCAGACCTTGCGCTTAAAGCACTGCAACAACAACGCAGCCAAGCCGACAATATGGCAACTGAACACATCGACTGGGCCATACAGCGCCAACAAATAATCTCACTATAATCCGCTCAAAAAAAACGCCCAAGCAAGGCCGTTAAATTCAAATACCAACTACTCAGAACGGCAGAGTGTAGTTCAACATCAGGCTTTGACGGCCATCGGCCTCATCGCTGTAACTGGCATTCAGTGCCAACCGCGAATGATCAAAGCTGATCGCCGCACCAATGCTGGCATCGACAAAATCTTCGCCATCAACACGATAGCTGGGCAGACGGTAGCTGTTAAAGCCAAGATTCGTGTTACGAATCTCAACCGTTTGATCATTATCGACCAGCTCCGATACCGCAAATAATTCAGCATACAAACTGACACTCTCATTCAGAGCAATATTACTCAGCACGCCCACCCGCAGCTGACGACTATCTCTGCTTTGATCACCCCATTGATAATTAGACACTGCGCCCCCCGATTCCGTGTAGCCATCAACACGGGTTGCGAGATAACGAAAACCTACTGCCGGCGCCACACTGATTGTTTGTGAATTAAGCAAGTTATAGCCTAACTGACTATTCAGCTGCCAAGCAAAACCATCACTGCCGCCACTGGCCGTCATCTTCCGCTGACCCAGATTAAAATGCCGATCCAGCTCACTGTAGTCCATCACACTCAAACCCAAGCTACCCTCGGCCAACCAGCGATCTTCCCGGTAATTTAACAAACCGCTAACGCCCAAACTGCTAGCGGAAAACTCACTATTACCTGAGTCCAGTTCACTATCGGTCGCGGTCAGCGCCAAACCAAGACTGGTCTCGGTCGAGTAAGCTCGACTCATGCCCACCGTTAAATGGCGATTATCCTGCTCCCCATTGCCAGGCTCATCAGCATTACCGCCACCGGCACTGATAAATAGTCGATCAGTATTGGCTAGCCAGCGATTTTCGCGCATAACCTGCTCAAGACTAAGCTGCTGAGTTCTGGCCATAGCCATACCCAAGCCGGGCAACTGACCCACTACTTGTGGCGCCACCACGATATCGACCAAATAATCGCCTGTAATCGCGCCGACTCGAGCAGTAGGATGCACACCATCATTGAACAATAATTTATCAGGATTGGGGCTTTGGCCGTCAATACCATGCACCGGATGCTCAATACAACCAGGGCTTCCTGAGCCGCCGGGAGTTACACCATCATCAAAGCACATATAGCGTTGATCAAAACCACCTAGATCGCCATTGGCAAAGCCATAAGCTTCGGCATTGTTAGAGATAAAATCAATCATGCCAGCTAAATCAACAGGAATAATATTGGCCGAGCTGAAATTTGCAAAGGTTTGTACCGCTTGATTAAACCCTGCCGCACCAGCCGATGCCGTAGCAGCTGCTCCTGGTGAACTGAGGTTTTGAGCTTGTAATGCCGCTGTTTTCCCCAAGTCGGGCAAATTACTTAACATGATGTAACGCCCCCCAGCCCCACTTAAGGCCGAAACGCCAGCAACCAGTGTTCTTGCAGAGGCAACAATGGTTGCTTGATTGTTAGCCGTGCCATTTAGGAAGTCATTACCACCACCATCAATCAAGATTAACGCATTGGGATTCACTCGACCAAACTCGGTTAAGTAGGCCGCCCTGACATTGACCTTGGAATTGTTTTCGCCAATGGGCAAATTCAAGCCGCTGCCATTGATCGAGTTGAGAATATCTGAGGTCTCATAGCCACCCACCGCGTAATTGGTACCACTACCCAAGGCTGGGGCTGGGTTTGCAGGATCACTCGCTAAACCCAGTGCAGCACCTAGGTGCTGTGGCGCAATTTGCGCGTAAGCACCGGTAGTGAAATCGCCATTGCCATCGCCGACTTTATTGGTGAAACGCAAACCCAGATTTCCCGTATCCAACAGGCTATCGCCAAAGATAATAAACTCACTGAAATAATTTTGTGCGGAGACTTGGGTGCTCAGCAGAACTGCTGCGCATATTGCTGTCAATTTTTTCATTTCACCTACCTTTTAATTAAGCTAGCCTAATTACAAGATAGTAGATAAATCGGTATTAGCGAGCGCAGCTACGAAAAATTGCTAGCACGCTCAATAGCCACTAAAGCAGTGGCCATTAAGCATGTAAGCAAGCGTACTCAGCGGTGGCAAGAGCTAACTGAACAACGACTCAAGAAAGACGAATAAAGTGCTCGCGGTAATACTTCAACTCGGCGATAGAGTCATAAACATCATCCAGAGCCAAATGACTGGATGACTTGGTCAATCCCGCCATCAACTCAGGACGCCAGCGCCGCGCCAGCTCTTTCACACTGCTAACATCCAAATTGCGGTAGTGGAAAAACGCCTCCAGCTCCGGCATTTCTCTCGCCATAAAGCGGCGATCTTGGCAAATACTGTTGCCACACATGGGTGAAGCGCCTTTTTCTACGTGCTTATCCAAGAAGGCTAGCGTTAAACGCTCCGCCTCAGCCGCCGTGATGCAGGTTTCCTGCACTCTTTTGGTCAGGCCCGAACCGCCGTGCTGACGGGTATTCCACTCATCCATTGCCGCCAAGACTTCGTCTGACTGATGAATAGCCAGCATCGGTCCTTCCGCAATGATATTGAGATCACTGTCAGTTACCACGGTGGCAATTTCAATAATATGGTCGTTCTGAGTATCCAGACCGGTCATCTCAAGGTCTATCCAGATCAGATTTAATGCTTTGGACATACTCGCGCCTTTGTTGTGAAAATAAACCAATCATCGCCATATACAGCAGAAACTGTGCCGGGCAGAGTAAGAAACTCGATATTTCCCGACTGAAACTTACTAAAGTGATAATTAAACGCAGCGGCTTACGCCCCGCAGTGTCGATTATACCAGTTCATGGGGTAAGATGGCGTATCTCAAGCGAATGACACCGTCATGACAAAACGCAAAATCAGTCGTCAGCAACGCTGGCGCATCGAAAAAGTCCAGGCCGAGCGCACTGAACGTGCAAGTAAACGTGACACCCAACTGGACAAAGCTTTAAATGAAGGCGAGCTGGGGCCGGAGCAAAACGGCCTGATCGTCAGTCATTTCGGCCAACAGGTAGAAGTCGAAGGCCAAGACGGGCTTCGACAGCGCTGTCACGTTCGCGCCAATATCACCGCACTGGTCACCGGCGACAGCGTCACTTGGCGTGAAGGTAAACCCACTGGCGTGGTAGTTGCGTGTAACGAACGCCACACCCTTTTGTCACGTCCAGACAATCACGGCCAATTAAAACCGGTCGCGGCCAATATTGACCATATTATTATTGTTATTGCCCCAGAACCTCGCGCCCACGCTAATCTTATTGATCGTTATCTGGTCGCCTCGGAAGCCATTGGCATTCGTCCGGTACTACTGCTGAACAAGACCGACCTAATCAATGACGACAATCGCGATTATCTCGACGCGATGCTGGCCCGATATCAGGAAATCGGCTATCCCGTCACTAGAGCATCAACAGCTACTGACCACGGCCTTGATGAGCTAAAGTCCACATTGAAAGATCAAATCAGCGTTTTTGTCGGTCAATCTGGGGTGGGTAAATCATCGTTGGTCAACAGCCTTCTACCTGGCACTGACACCAAAATTGGCGCCTTATCTGAAGCCACCGCCAAAGGCCGACACACCACCACAACTGCACGGCTTTTTCACTTTCCCGATGGCGGCAGCTTGATTGACTCACCGGGCATTCGCGAATTTGCGCTGTGGAATATGGATCGCGAAAAAGTTCTGGCGGGCTTTATTGAATTCAGACCTTTTCTCGGCATGTGTCGCTTCCGCGACTGCAAACATGAGCGCGAACCACGCTGCGCCCTTCTTGAGGCCGAGGCCGACCACAAAATCCGCCCCGAGCGTATGCACAGTTATCGGCAAATTATCGACAGCCTGGAAGGCGCCTAAGAAATTTCGCTGAGTATTTATATTGCGTAAATTTAAATCAACAAGGTCACAATAAAAACAGGGCACTGCGCTAAGCGGATTTTATTGCACACACCCTTTAGCTACCAGCTGATACCATTCACCAGAAACTTACTAAGCTATTAAATATGATGAACAACTGGCCGCTTTTACTCGAAACACAGCAACTTGCCGACGCACTGCACGATCCAAAGCTATTAATCCTGGACACTAGCAGCGTCGACAACTACGCCAAACATCACGTCCCCGGTGCGGTTCATATTGCCCCCGCCGAACTGCAATGCGGCATCAAACCCGCTGCGGGTAAATTACCGTCCACGAAACAACTCCAAGCTCTGTTTTCACGGGTGGGACTGACACCCGACAAACATGTCATTGCCTATGATGACGAGGGCGGCGGCTGGGCCGGACGCCTGATTTGGACGCTTGATGTTATTGGTCATCGCAGTTACTCCTACTTAAACGGCGGCCTGCCAGCCTGGTTGAGCGAAGGTCACACCACGGAACAAGTGGCTAACCAGCCCCTGCCTAGCGAAGTTGACATTAGCCTGGACAGTAGCGTCATTGCTGAAATTGAAGATTTTATCGGACTGCTCGACAATCCCCAGCTAGCCATTTGGGACGCTCGTTCGCCACAGGAGTACAGTGGTGAAAAAGTGCTTGCGCAACGCGGTGGCCACATTCCCGGCGCCATCAATCTCGACTGGTTGGAGTTGATGAATCGCGACAATCACCTGCGCCTGAAAGATTTGCAGCGACTTCAGAAAAAGCTCGATGGCTTGGGGCTCAGCGCCGACAAAACGGTGATCACTCACTGCCATAGCCACCATCGCTCTGGGCTCAGTTATTTACTAATGAAAATACTCGGCTACCCCCATATCAAGGCCTACCACGGCTCTTGGGGTGAATGGGGTAACCGCGAAGACACCCCGGTAGAAACTGGCAGCCAGCCAAAAAGCAGCGCTGAACAGCCCTAAGCCAAGACCAGCAACATCACAAAAAGGAAAGTCCGTGAAGATCGCCTTTATTATTATTCAATATCTATTGCCACAACACCTTCTATCACGACTGGTTGGCAAGCTAGCAGAGACTCAAACACCTTGGCTAAAAGATATCTTGATCAAGTCATTTATCAAGCAATACCAGGTCAATATGAGCGAGGCGGCCGATCCCGAGCCAAGTAATTACGCCAATTTTAACGCTTTTTTTACCCGTGCCCTAAGCGAAGATGCTAGGCCAATAGCCACTGGCGACAATGACATTGCCTGCCCTGCCGATGGCGCCATCAGTCAGCTAGGCAAAATTGTTGACGGGCGCATTTTTCAAGCCAAAGGTCAGGATTACAGCCTGCTACAATTAATCGGCGGCGACCGTGAGACTGCCGCACTCTTTACCGGCGGCAGTTTTGCCACGGTTTACCTGTCGCCTCGCGATTACCATCGGGTCCACATGCCCCTGGCTGGCAGCCTGCGCAGCATGACCTACATCCCTGGCGCACTGTTTTCGGTAAATACCACCACGGCTGAAAATGTACAGGGCTTATTCGCTCGCAATGAACGGGCGGTATGCCTGTTTGATACCGACGCCGGGCCAATGGCGGTAATTCTGGTCGGCGCGATGATTGTTGCTGGCATTGAAACCGTATGGGATGGCCAGGTCGCTCCACCGCCCAAGGGCATAAAAACTACCGACTACCATCAGGGTGCGCGGGAAATTTTCTTGGAAAAAGGCGCGGAGGTGGGCCGATTCAAACTGGGCTCAACGGCAATTGTATTGTTTGGCAAAGATCGAGCCCAGTGGGCAGAGCAATATCAAGCTACCACCCCAACTCGCCTTGGCGAAGTAATGGGCAGTGTCAACAAGCTAGCAAACGAGGCCGAGTAAGCCTCTCTTTAAGCGCGCTCCAGCGGAAAGGCAATAACCTCGTCTATCCGCTGGGCACCGCAAGCTAACATAAGCAATCGATCAAACCCCATAGCGACCCCCACGCACTCTGGCAGCTCTGCCATGGCCATTAATAAATGTCGATCGATTGGCGGCAACTCTTGGCCAGCTGCCGCCCGACGGCGGTGATCATCGCGAATCCGCTTTACCAGCTCCGCGCTGTCACGCAATTCATCATAGCCATTGGCCAGCTCCATGCCCCCGCAAAATGCCTCGAAACGACGAGCCACAGGCTGCCCCATCGCGTCGCTGGTAATTTTCGCCAACGCGGCCTGACTAGCGGGAAAATCAAACACCAACGTCACCTCATCGCAAGGCAGCGCCGGCTCAACAACCGATGACATTAATAATTGCAGCCACACGTCGCGGTCATCGCTGTTAAAACTGATATCCATGTGCTTACGCGCACAGACCTCTAACTCAGCCAAGGTCGCGGTGTGGGGGTTGAGATCACAATAGCGCTCAAAGACTGCTTGATAACTATGGCGCTGACTGAGGCAATCGCCCAACGCAAGCTCAATCACCGCCACCACCTCATCCATCAAGGCTGAAAAGTCGATATCGGTTCGATACCATTCCAACATGGTAAATTCAGGATTGTGGCGACGACCACGCTCGCCGCGACGAAATGCTTTGCAAATTTGATAAATCGAGCCACTGCCAGCCGCCAGCAGACGTTTCATGGCAAATTCGGGCGAGGTTTGCAGGTACATCAAGCCTTCCCCTGCAGGCGCCTGGGCTGAAATGGCTTCAATATTGGGGTCGGTCACTGGCGACGAGGCCAGCAGTGGGGTGTCCACCTCCAGTACACCACGCTCGGCAAACAAACTCCGCAGCTGGGTAAGAAGTTGGGCGCGACGACCCAGGGCCGCAAATCCGGCTGTGGGCCGCCACTCGGTCACTTAGCTTTTAACCCGGTTTTGGTATTCCCCAGTACGAGTATCTACCTTGATCACTTCCCCTTCGCTAAGAAACAAAGGCACTTTAACTACCGCGCCAGTACTGAGGTAAGCGGGCTTAGTGCCGCCCTGAGCAGTATCGCCTTTCACGCCCGGATCAGTTTCAGCAATAGGCAACTCAACAAAAGTTGGCGGCGTCACCGATAAAGGCGCGCCATTATAAAGCGTGACCGTGCATACATCCTGCTCTTTCAGCCATTGCGAGGCATCCCCCACTGCCTTAGCGTCAGCTTGCACCTGTTCAAAGGACTCCGGATCCATAAAATGGTAGAATTCACCGTCGCTGTAAAGATATTCCATGCTCTGGTCCATCACGTCCGCGCCTTCAAGAGATTCGCCAGATTTAAAGGTACGCTCCCAGACCCGGCCGGAATTAAGATTACGCAAACGCACGCGGTTAAAGGCCTGGCCTTTACCGGGTTTAACAAACTCATTATCAAGAATGGAACAGGGCTCGCCGTCAAGCATCACCTTAAGTCCGTTGCGAAATTCATTGGTAGAATAATTGGCCATGATTTTCCTCAGCGACAGAGTCGTAAACCGCAAAAATTAAAAAAAGGCAACAATGATACCTCTTATCACCTCACTTTGGCAGACCGAAAGCTGGCAGCAGCAAATGCAGCACATGATTCACGACCCCAAGGTCTTATTTCAACGCCTAGGTCTCTCGCTGGATGGTCATGACGAATTGCAAGTGGCCCTAAAGCAATTCCCCTTGCGTGTCCCAGAGGCCTTTGTCGCCAAAATGCAGGCAAATGACTGGAATGACCCATTATTGCTACAAGTTTTACCCCAAGCAGCAGAAGCATTACCTCAAGCAGGCTACGTTAACGACCCCCTGGCCGAGGCCGAGGCCAATCCGATTCCCGGTCTGATCCATAAATACCATGGCCGAGTATTACTCATAACCAGCTCAGCCTGCGCCGTGCATTGCCGCTATTGTTTCCGGCGCAACTTTCCCTATACCGACAACAATCCAAGTCAGCGTGAATGGCTGCAGGCCCTAGACTATGTTACCGCCCGACCAGAGATCAATGAAGTTATCCTCAGCGGTGGCGATCCACTGGCTGCACCTGACGAATATTTACAGAAACTGATTAGTCGTATTGCCGACATCCCCCATGTTAAGACCTTGCGCTTGCACACCCGCCTGCCCCTTGTGCTACCGGCCAGGATCACCCCAGAGCTGATTCAAGCACTCACCAATCATCGTATGCAAACGGTCATGGTCATTCACTGCAATCACGCCAACGAGCTGGATAGCTACACTAAAGCTGCGCTAACTAAGCTAGACTTAGCGGGAATTACCTTGCTAAACCAGAGTGTGTTGCTGGCGGGTATTAATGACAATACTGAAGCCCTGATCAAGCTAAGCCGTAGACTATTTGAAATGAGGGTATTACCTTATTACTTGCATGTGCTAGACAAAGTAAAAGGGGCAAAGCACTTTGATATTAATGAATCAAGGGCCAAAGCACTGACAAGGGATATGTTGGCCAACCTACCCGGATACCTTGTCCCCCGCCTGGTCAGGGAAGATCCACATGCAAGCAGCAAACGACCACTTGCGCTATAATGATTTAACGCGTAACAACATAAGCTTAAAATAGAATTTTCGATCTCTGCGATCAGAGTCAACTGAAACCAATGAGGTGTTTATGGCTAGCAGCTCAAACTTGAATTTCGCCACGCCAAAACCAACCAGCGACACTCATAGCCAATTTGCACTAAATGCCACAGCGGTAGCAGATTGGCTAAGTCACTTGCCCTCAGCCAATCTGGGTGAGTCTACTCGACAGCTTTTCCAAGCTTTGTCGGAATTAAGCCATGTCGACTGCAACACCAAAAATCGCTTTGAGATTCTTGAAAAAATACGCCCTAAGGTGCATTACGTCACCGAGAGTCTGTCGCAGTATTACTTAAACAAACCGATCATTCTGCTAGAAAAAACCAAGGAAATTGTTTTACTAGCGGAAACCCTCAACACCCATTTAGCCAATGGATACTGTCAGACCTACCAAGGTTTTGAAGCTCAAAATCGGCTTATGCGTCCTAAAGAAGCCATGGCAACCAGCCTACATCGTGCCCTTACCGAGCACAGCTGCATTCTGTTACGTAACTACCAACTCTACCGCAACACCAACCCTAACTTCTGGAAATTACTGCACTCGATTTATAACTGCGCTCAACTCAGCAAACTGACCAAATACAAAATTGAAGATAAGGTTCACGGTGACGGCACCGTACTCCAAGCCTATTTACGGCCGCTAATGTTGGCTTGCAGCCGTCCCCACCAACTGCCGAAAAGTCAGATCATTGATGTCTACAAAGCACTTAACCAATGGACATCGGCGATAGAACTACGCTCTGACCGCTTGGAAAGTTGTGTTTTTCTGTTGAACCCCTCTGACGACGCCCAACCCATTTACCGAGAACTGGTCAAGCGTGCGCTAGGACCTGAGTGGCTGGGCATTGATACCAAATACATTTTGAATCCCAGCACCCTGAGCAAAAACAAGCTGCACAAAAAAACGGTCTTAAACAAAAAATTACCCAAATACATTATCGACCAGCTGTCGATTGCTTGGAGCTCGTCCACCTCACGGACATCAGATCGAGTGCCGTGTAACGAACCCGCACTGATCGTACTCGGCATGAATACCGCCCATTTTTATATCGCCAATCAACTGGAATTTGAACACTTCAAGATTCATCGTGACCAAGCTGAGAGAAGCCCCAATCCTTTTATCAGCGACGAAAAAGCCGACGAACTCTGGTCAGTCAACACTGGCCCCGATACGCGCGACCTAAACAGCCACAGCAAAGAACACTTGGATATTGAGTTTGGCGAAGCACCCAACACGGTGGAAACAATAAATTACGTGCTGCCATCTGACCACCGCGTACAAGCGGCTTCAGGCAATAAACACCAATATTTACGCTCACGCATATTAGATACAAGCAGTAATGGATTTCGCATTGAATTGCCTGAAGCACTCAAAATACATATCCGCACAGGCGAATTAATCGGCATTAAAACCAATGATTTTGACGATTGGCGACTCGCCGTAGTGCGCTGGCTGCGCAGCGACGACCATTATCAAATGGGCGTAGAGACCCTGGCGACCACAGCGACACCCTATAGTATGCGCATAGTCCACTCCAACCTGGCCGTACAGGAATACCAGCGCGCCATGCTATTGCCTGGCGGTCAACTGGCTCCCTCGCCCCTATTACTCATGCCCGATATCAGCGGTTTTAGCAGCGAACAAATAGTAGAATTAATTCGACCCGGACACACCATGCTAGTCAAATTAGGTAAAAGTATTGCCTGTTCAAACGCCTTTAAATTATTTACTTATAGCGATATTACCCGCATCAACATTTCACCAGAACCACGCAACTCCAATCAGGAGCACTAGGGGGAGTTCAATCAACTCTGGGATATTGTATAACCCTATTATTTGTAAGCCCTTTGCAAGTCTACTTAAAGAATTACTACGAGCAACAACACTGCGATCAATCTCCTGTTGTTTTGCATTGCCGATAACGGCGCTGAACAAATCGTCAGCGCTTGTCGCAAAGCGGGACGAGTGGCGCCCATCAAAGCAGTGCAAACTGGCGAAATGCTCAGTGAAGCCCTAAACGCTGGCCGCTGGGATGTCCTCATCTATGAGGCTGAACGTGCCGAACTCGACATTCAGCGCTGTGGCCACCTATTGCGCAAACATCAAGCCGACACTGCGGTGATCCATATGGGCGAGGGCGACCCGCTAACACCACCAGATCCCACCGTCACAGACATCATCAGTAAATACAACATGCCTCAATTGGCTAGCGCCGCGCTTCGTGAGCAGCGCAACGTAATCTTACGCCGGGAGTTACTCGCCACTCATCACGCTTTGAAGGAGGCTGAAAAGCGCAACAATTTGTTGCTTACTGATCATCAAGACCCACTTGCTTACATTACTGATGGCATGGTGATTTACGCAAACTCGCTGTTTTGCGAATGCATGGGTCACACCGATCTAGATAGCTTTCCCATCGTCGACCTGATTAGCAATAAAGATCAAGATCGTTTTAAAAACGTCCTCAAAAAACAACAGCAAGCTCAGGTTCAGCAGTAATTAGAAATCAGTTTTGCCGTAGGTAAAGGTGGAATATTCAAAGCCTTTATTACTTGCAACAGTGCCCGCTTCGACGACGAAGACTGCATACAAATTAGCATTCAAAAAGAAGACAACAATACTGTTACTGGCGGTATTGACGTCGCTACCCAAATGAACAGCAAGCAACGCTTTCAGGAAATTCTGCAGGATTTCGTCGAAAATGAACGAAATAGCAATTCATCCCTAATCCTGAACTCGTTAGACCATTTTAGTAAAATTCGCCATAGCACCAGCCTGTTGGAAGTAGAGAACTTGGTCGCCAGTACTGCTAACTTGGTCCGTAATATTATGCCAGCCCAACACTACGGGCGCGTGGCCGACGATATGATCGCCGCTATTGCTCACCATATGCCCAGCGAGCAAGTATTAGAAATGGGCCATGAACTTTGCAAAGCGGTAGAGGCTGAGATTTTTGAAATCAAAACACAATCCCTGCAATGCACAATCAGTATCGCAGTTATGCCCATCAATCCATTAACACCGCCACGGGCCGCTGCGATAATGGATGAGGCATTCCACGGACTGGAAAACATCTATGCCGACGGCGGCAATCAGGCCGGCATCTGTCAGCGTGAACGCCAGCAGCTAGACAATAAAGACGCCGCAATATCAGTCAGTAATAAGGCACACAAGGCAAACCGGCTAATGTTACTTTTCCAGCCGATGATCAATCTCGGCAGTGCCGAAGGCGACCACTATGAAGCCAGTTTGGAAATAAGAGACTGGGTTGAGGGTTAAGTTAGCGCCGGCGAGCTAATGAGGGTCTCGGAACGTGAGCCTGCAAACAACAAACTGGATCGCTGGATTGTGGTAGAAGCCACCAAGCAGCTAGCCAAGGAACGCGGGACGGGGCAGGACCTCAAATTGATTATCAACCTGAGTGGTAATGTCTTTCACGACCTAGAATTCTGTTCCTGGCTCAGCGTGGCATTTAAAGCCGCTGGCCTATCGCCGTCCTCGGTAATGTTGCAAGTTAATGAAGAAAGCATCGCCAACGCTGGTTAAGCCCGGCTTCACAATAACCGACGAACCCGATAATAATCAGATTCGCGAAACTGTGCAGAATGCCCGCGTCTTAAACAGTCAGATATTAATCGCCAATGTCCGTAGTGCCGCAGCCTTGGCCATGCTCTGGCAATTGGGCCCCGATTTCATCCAGGGCAGCTATGTGAACGATCCCATGGCATCCATGAATTATGAATTTGCCGCCTATAGCTAGCCGGGCAACCTCAGCGGGTCAAGCGATCACTGATACCCAAAAGATATAGAATTCCGTCAAGGCCCAAGGTAGAAATAGACTGTTTAGCATTTTCACGCACAATAGGCTTGGCGCGGAAGGCAATGCCCAATCCGGCGATACTGAGCATTGGCAAATCATTGGCACCGTCACCCACGGCAATCACCTGTTCAAGATTCAAGCCCTCGCGCTGAGCAATCTCCCGCAACAACTCCGCTTTGCGCTGGCCATCAACCACAATACCTTGCACCTCGCCTGTCACATGGCCATCGCGAATCACCAATTCATTGGCGTAAACATAATCGATGCCCAATTTTTTCTGCAGGTAGTGACCAAAATAGCTAAAACCACCGGACAGAATTGCTGTTTTGTAGCCTAATTGCTTTAGTGTAGAAACCAGTTTTTCAGCGCCTTCGGTAATACGTAGGCTGTCGGCAATACCTTCCAAGACCGACTCATCCAAACCCTTTAAAAGAGCAACCCGCGCTTTAAAGCTTTCAGTAAAGTCGATTTCACCACGCATCGCGCGCTCAGTAATTTCAGCGACCTGCTCACCAACCCCAGCCGCCTTGGCGAGCTCATCAATCACCTCGGCCTCAATCAGGGTCGAATCCATATCAAAAGCCACCAGCCGCCGGGTGCGACGGAACATATTATCTTCCTGGTAGGCTATATCGATATCCATTTCACTGGCGAGCTGCAGCAGCTCACGGCGAAAATCCGAGGCGTCTATTAAATTGCCCCGCACCGACAGCTCCACACAGGCTTTGGACTGCTGAGTCACCCCTTCCAATGGCACACGACCCGACAGACGGTCAATGCGATCGATATTCAACTCATAGCGCGACACAATATCGGTGACCCCAGCAATATGCCGACCGGTAATCTTACGCGCCAATAAGGTCACAATATGGCGCTGTTTGCCTTGACCACTGACCCACTGATTGTAGCTTTCAGGGCTGACCGGCAGAAAACGCACCTGCATACCCATCTCGTGAGTGCGGAACAAAATATCCTTGAGAATACTCGCAGCCTCGGCTTTGGCTGGCACCTCAACCAACAGACCCAAAGATAAATTATCATGGATCACCGCCTGGCCAATATCGAGAATATTGACACTGTGGTCAGCCAGAATCCCGGTGATACTACTGGTCACCCCAGGCCGGTCATCGCCAGCAATATTGATTAATATGATTTCGTTCACACCACCCCCTACGGTAAGCTGCGTATTGTAGCGGTTGATGTGATTACACCCAAGCGCCGCGAGCCTTGATATACTCGCTCCAGAAAATAATATCTCAGTGTCTCAACGGAATGCCTTACATGTTTAAGCAGCTTCTCAAGCTACCCCTCTCCGCCAAATGTGGGCTTATCACTGCGCTAATATGCGCCATCGTCGGTTTAACTCTGTTATTGACCAGCATGACAGCCAGCAAGCAAATATTACTGGAAACCACTCGTATGATAGGCCAGCAGTGGACCAATCAACTGGCATCGCAAAGCCAGCAGGCGCTGCTGCGAAATGACAAGGTCAGTCTGCAAGCGATTCTACAGGACTATATTAACAGCCCACTTATCGTCTATGGCAGTATTGCCAATGCCCGCCAAGAAGCCGTTGCCGAAGCCGGTCATTGGCGCGAAGAAAACCTTAACTATCAAGCTCAGGTTGCCGCCGATGGCCGCCTTGGCTTGGTCAAACTGTCGCTGAGCCGTGAATTGATCGGTGACGAAATTCGCGACTTGGGCAAAACCTTACTGATACTAACCGGGATTTTGGCCTGTTTTAGTTATGCCATTATAGCCGTGCCCATGCGTCGTATTGAGGCGGTGCTGGATTTAGCCCGCAGCCGCTTGGCACAACCCCTGCGCAACGACCAAGGCATGTACCGTGGTAAAGACAGCCTCGGCAAGTTGCTGGAAGAAGTTCACAATCCGCAAATCCGCCTTAATACGCTTGGTAAAACCCGCTACAAAGACTATTACATTCTGCATTGCCAGTGGCAGGGCTTTGACAATATAAAATTGCAGATGGCGCCGGAGAGCTTCCGCGACCACATCCGCAATAGCTACGCCCGCGCTGAAGCCATTGCCCGCCTATATCACGCCGATATTGTGGTTCACCGTCACAATGCCTTAAGCATGCGTTTTTTTAATATTGACGGCACCGATCACCCGCTATTTCGGGCCCTGTGCTGTGCAGAACTATTTCAAAAGCTCGATAAAGTCCTACGCACCCGAGCCGGTATTGCCCATATTTACGGCGAAGGCGATAACTGGGAATGTGCCGCCAAAGAATGTGCCGCCATTGCAAACTTGGATACCGCAACGGCTGAAGGTAAAGGCACTTGGCTTGACGATAACTGCCGCGAGCACGAGCGCCTTGAAGCTTGGGTCAGTGCAACAGGTAATCTGGTCAGCGGCATGAAAGCGCCCTATAGCGAACTACTCGAGCGCCAGCAAACCCAGCTGAAAAAGCTGAGCTTGGATGCCTTTAAACAGGAATCCAAACGTCAGCATACAGAAACCACTGACAATACCTAAAGCCCCAGTTAATTGGGGCTAACGACCTCCAAGCCATCCACCTTCTGGAAGCCCCTCGGCAATTTGTGACCCCGTCGACCACGCTCACCCAAGTAGTGCTCCAGCTCGGCAAATTTCAGGGATAAATGCCGCTTACCGGAAATCACTTTGAGAATATCGCGCTCAGTAAATACCGCCACTGCCGTCACATATTCCTCGCGACTGGCCACCCGCGCCGAGGGAATCCCAATCAATTTATTGCCCTTACCGCGCGGCATTACTGGCAACTCAGCCGCAGGGAATATCAACATTCTACCCTCGGTTGTTACCGCCACCACATGGCTATTGGTCACATCGCCCACCACCGCAGGTGACATCACCCTTGCGCCCTTGGGTAGTGTCAGAGCCGCCTTACCGGCTTTATTTTTACTGTGCAAATCGCCCAATTTAACAATAAAGCCATAACCCGCATCCGAGGCCAACAGATAATGACCTTCATCGCTGCCCATCATCATACCGGTAAAACTGACTCCGGAAGGGGGATTAATTCGCCCGGTAAGTGGCTCGCCCTGCCCCCGCGCCGAGGGTAAGTTGTGGGCGGCAACAGTGTAACTGCGGCCAGTACTATCTAGAATGACAATAGGCTGATTACTGCGACCACGTGCCACCAAATTGTAGCGATCACCCGACTTATAACTGAGGCTGATAGGATCAAGATCGTGACCTTTACCGGCACGAATCCAGCCCATTTCCGACAAGATCACTGTCACCGGCTCGGCTGAGACAATATCTTCTTCCAAAAAGGCTTTCGCCTCACCCCGCGCGACCAGCGGCGAACGGCGATCATCGCCAAATTCTTCAGCGACCGCTAATAGCTCTTTGCGGACTAGAGACTTCATACGTCGCGCGGACCCCAGGGTTTGCTCTAAAGAATCGCGCTCTTTTGCCAATTCATCCTGCTCACCGCGAATCTTCATCTCTTCGAGCTTGGCTAGGTTGCGCAACTTGAGGTCTAAAACAGCCTCAGCCTGGGTATCACTCAGACCGAAGCGCGTCATCAAAACGGGCTTGGGCTGATCTTCCTCACGAATAATGGCGATAACCTCGTCAATATTGAGAAAGGCAATCAGCAAGGCATCGAGAATATGCAGGCGCCTGAGCACTTTATCCAAACGGAATTCAAGCCGCCGACGAGTCGTAGTGGTGCGAATTTCCAGCCATTCACCGAGGATTTGAGCCAAACCTTTAACTTGTGGGCGGCCATCCACGCCGATCATATTCATATTGACCCGGTAGCTTCGCTCTAGGTCCGTGGTGGCAAACAAGTGGTTCATCACCGCTTGCTTATCGACGCGATTAGAACGTGGAATCACCACCAAACGAGTCGGGTTCTCGTGGTCGGACTCATCCCGCAAATCCACCACCATGGGCAGTTTTTTGGCCTGCATTTGCTGAGCAATTTGCTCTAGCACTTTGGAGCCGGAAGTCTGATGAGGCAGCGCGGTAATAACAATGTCTTCGCCCTCGTCCTGCCACAGCGCTCGCATGCGCAGAGAACCACGCCCGGTTTCGTACATTTTGCGCAGGTCTGCTGACGGCGTAATAATCTCCGCATCAGTGGGGAAATCCGGGCCTTTTACATGTTCGCAAAGCTCTGCAACGCTGGCATTAGGGGCATCAAGTAGATGAATACAGGCACTGACCACTTCGCGTAAATTATGGGGAGGAATATCCGTAGCCATACCCACGGCAATGCCAGTAGTACCATTGAGCAATATATTGGGTACCCGCGCAGGCAGTGTGCCTGGCTCATCCATGGCACCATCAAAATTGGGCACCCAATCCACGGTGCCCTGAGCTAACTCACTGAGCAGCACTTCTGCATATTTAGTGAGCTTTGACTCGGTATAGCGCATCGCGGCAAAGGATTTTGGGTCATCAGGTGAACCCCAGTTGCCCTGACCATCAATCAGCGGATAACGGTAGGAGAAATTCTGCGACATCAACACCATGGCCTCGTAGACCGCGCTGTCGCCGTGAGGATGAAATTTACCGATAACATCGCCCACTGTCCGCGCTGACTTCTTGTGCTTGGCATTGGATTTCAGGCCCAGCTCGCTCATTGCATAGACAATACGCCGCTGCACCGGCTTTAAACCGTCGGCGATATTGGGCAGCGCGCGATCGAGAATAACGTACATGGAATAATCCAAGTAGGCCTTCTCGGTATACGCTTTAAGAGGCATTTGTTCGACGCCATCAGCGCCAATCACAATAGTTTCCGACATACGGTGTTATTCAATCCTTATTACAATGATGGCCATCGGGCCATGCCAAGCATACAACAAAAAGATCACTTTTTGCTTCACCACACGCTAACCGAGACATGCCTACGGGTTATTACTAAGAGCCGAATCTGCCAATTCAACCTATACTGTTATTAGTTGAACAGAGGAGTCTCATCATGGCTGTGCAAAAAGTAGTTAGATTAGCAGAATATCGTCAAAACATGCAGCAGATGCACATAGACGACATTAGCGCACAGGCCTTCCTGTTTCTACAAGAGCAAGCCCATGAACACAATATATCAATGCGCACCCTGCTTAAAGAACACCTCTTAGGTATCGCCTGTGCAGTCAAAGCCGTGGAAGGGCTTAATGAAGCACAAAATTGGCTTGCCTCGATAAGTGATGATTTATCCCAAGAAACTGTTACCGAGATTAATTGATCTACTTTAATGCGCTGTGATTTTTTTATTTCCGCAGCGTTCACAGAGATACACCGTCACCAACCTCCCCAGCTTTACGTCAAATTGCTTCGTCTTATCAACACGCCACTTATGATGCCCCTCGCGACACAGGCCACTGACCTGCTTTTTGCGAGCTGGCTTGCGGGTAAATTCAAGCACCTCGCCCACTACAAACCTCCTGCTGGTATATTCACCACCACAAACCTACCACTGAGCCATATTCACGATTACTATACTCGCCTTGATTAAGCTGCGCGATAAGGAAAGCAGATGGACATTAGCAAACATAAAGTTGTGTCATTTCACTACGAATTGAGCAATAGCGACGGTGTGGTATTAGAAAATAATTTTGATGACACACCCTCCCTCTATATCCACGGCGCCGACAATATTATTCCCGGTCTGGAAAAAGCCATGGCCGGTCACAAACTTGGCGATGAGTTCAGCGTCACTCTGGCAGCGGAAGACGCCTATGGTCAGATTGAGCCCAATAAACAGGAACGTATTCCCGCAAAATACCTTAAGCACGAGGGCAAAATTAAACTGGGACAGGCTATCAGCTTTAATACCGATAAGGGCATGCGCCAAGCCACCGTTGTGAAAGTAGGCAAATTCTCCGTTGATATTGATCTCAACCACCCACTCGCGGGTCAAACACTGAGCTTTAAGATTTTGATAAAGGACATTCGCGACGCCAGTGCAGAAGAGATCAGCCACGGCCACGCCCACGGTGTCGGTGGTCACCAGCACTAAGTTGCGCAGCAGATTTTAGCCCCCAAGTTTTAGGCAAAAAAAACCCCGCAAAAGCGGGGTTTTTTCAGTCAGCTATTCGCTTTCAAAGCGACTTACTCACCAGTCTCTTCTGAAGTAGCCTCGGCAGCATCTGCAGCGATCTCTTTCATAGACAGCTTGATACGACCACGGGCATCAACGTCGAGAACTTTAACCTGCACATCCTGACCTTCAGAGAGGTAGTCACTGACGTTTTCTACGCGCTCATCGGAGATCTGAGAAATATGCACCAGACCGTCCTTGCCCGGCAGAATCGTCACGAAAGCACCGAAATCAACGATACGAGCAACTTTACCCGTGTAGATAGCACCGATTTCAGCTTCAGCAGTAATAGCCAAAATACGCTCAACCGCAGCATCACGAGATGCTGCATCAGAACCGTAGACACGGACGGTACCGTCATCTTCGATATCGATCTGAGCACCAGTCTCTTCGGTCATACTGCGAATGGTCGCGCCGCCCTTACCGATAATGTCGCGAATCTTGTCAGAATCGACTTTCATCACATGCATGCTCGGAGCATTGTCAGACACATCACTGCGCGACGCCGCCAATACCTGATTCATCTGACCAAGGATTTGCAAACGTGCTTGCTGGGCCTGCTCAAGCGCCACTTCCATAATCTTCTGGGTAATGCCTTCAATCTTGATATCCATTTGCAGTGCGGTTATGCCATCGGCGGTACCGGCCACTTTAAAGTCCATATCACCAAGATGATCTTCGTCGCCAAGGATGTCGGTAAGAACAGCGAAACGCTCGCCTTCTTTAACCAGACCCATGGCAATACCGGCAACAGGCGCCTTCAAAGGTACACCTGCATCCATCAACGACAAACTGCCTACGCAGACTGAGGCCATAGAGCTGGAACCATTGGATTCAGTAATTTCCGATACCACACGAATGGTATACGGAAATTCTTCAACGCTGGGCAGAACCGCTTCCAGACTGCGACGCGCCAAACGACCATGGCCGATTTCGCGACGACCTGTGCTGCCCATACGACCGCACTCGCCCACAGAGTAGGGAGGGAAGTTGTAGTGCAATAGGAAGTGATCTTTAAACTCGCCCTGCAAGGCGTCAACAAACTGTCCGTCACGCGAAGTACCCAGCGTAGTAACACCAATCGCCTGAGTTTCACCACGAGTAAACAGCGCTGAACCATGTGACTTATTCAAGACACCGACTTCAACAGCAATTGGGCGCACTGTGCGGCCATCGCGACCATCAATACGCGGCTCGCCGTTCAAAATACGCTGGCGAACAATCTGCTTTTCCAGTTTAGCGAATACGCCTTTAACATCGTCGGCGCTGAACTGAGCATCATCACCCGTGGTCAGTGCGGCAATAGCGGCATTGCGCAACTCGCTAACTTTGGCGTAACGCTGCATTTTGTCGGTAATACGGTAGGCTTCACCCAGACCGGCTTTATAACCGTCGGCTACAGCACCTAACAATACCGTATTTTCAGCTGCTGGCTGCCAATCCCAGGCTGGCTTACCCGCTTCAGTGGCCAATTCCTGAATAACCTGAATAACGGCCTGCATTTCCTGGTGAGCGTACAACACCCCACCAAGCATCTGATCTTCGGTCAACTGCTGCGCTTCAGACTCAACCATCAACACGGCGTCTTTAGTACCGGCAACAACCATGTCTAGCAAGCTGGTTTCTAGCTCGGCAAAACTTGGGTTGAGAATATAACCAGCTTCTGCGGTAAAGCCAACGCGTGCAGCGCCAACTGGACCAGCAAAAGGTACACCAGAAATGGCCAGTGCAGCCGAAGTACCAATCAGTGCGGCGATATCGGGATCATTAACCTTATCGGCAGACATGACAGTACAGATAACCTGTACTTCATTCTGAAAGCCTTTTGGAAACAAAGGACGAATCGGGCGATCGATCAAACGTGAAGTCAGCGTCTCTTTTTCTGAAGGACGCGCTTCGCGCTTAAAGAAACCACCGGGGATCTTACCAACCGCGTAAGTACGCTCTTGATAGTGCACAGACAACGGGAAAAAGTCCTGACCGGGTTTGGCAGATTTTGCGGCCACCACAGTACACAGCACTTGGGTTTGTTCAATAGTAACCAATACTGCACCGCTGGCCTGCCTGGCGATACGACCGGTTTCTAGTGTGACGGTTTTGCCGCCCCACTGAAATGTTTTAGTAACGGGATTCACAGAGTAATTCCTCCCAAAATTGGGGTTATATAAATGAATAAGGGGGCCATTAAGGCCCCCTCACTTATTCTTCTTTTAGCGACGCAGACCTAAACTCTTGATCAGTTTGCTATAACGCTCATGGTCTTTACGTTTCAAATAATCCAGCAATTTACGACGCTGGTTTACCATGCGGATCAAACCACGACGTGAGTGGTGATCTTTCTTATGGCCTTCAAAATGGCCCTGCAGTTTGTTGATATTAACAGTCAGAAGTGCAACTTGAACTTCTGGTGAACCAGTGTCGCCTTCGGCAGTCTGGTAGTCTTTAACAACATCAGCTTTCTCAATAGCAGATAATGCCATCTTTATATTCCTCATTACCAATATGCGTTTATAAATCGAGCCTGACCGCGCATATTTACAGTCAGGTTCGGCAAGCCCTGATACAACAAGGCCCACATTTTCTTTGGCCAGTATTGTACTGGCTCAAATTCAGCCGCGAATTATCCCACAGTTGAAAGCAAACGACGAGGTGTAACGCGCCCATCGTCTAAAATTTCACCAATTCCGAGGAATTTCCCCTCATTATCGCTCAAAACCACCGCTCCTTGGCTAGGTGCGCCGCTTACCTGCACGGCCTGCCCCTGTAATAGATAGAAGACTGCCGTTTCGCCAAGGGTGATTTCAGGCAGATGGCCCAAAGCAGATTTTATCGGCAACAATAAAGCATCCAAGCCCTCAAAATCATGTTCATCACGCAGCGCTTGAAGAGTCTCAGTAGTGACCTGCTGGCTTTCATTAAACGGCCCGGCCTGCAATCTGCGCAGACTAGCAACATGGGCACCGACACCCAGTGCCGCGCCCAAATCCTCGGCCAGCGAGCGAATATAGGTACCCTTGGTGCAGCGAACTCGCACTACCGCAACTGCTCTCGGACCCGGCGTAAAAGATTCAAGCTCAAATTCGCGAATAGTGACCGGGCGCGCCTCGCGCTCCACGGTAATACCTTTGCGCGCCAAGGCATATAGCGGCTTGCCGTCACGCTTAAGCGCCGAATACATCGGCGGCACCTGCAAGATATCACCTCGCAAAGGCGCAATGTAAGCTTCAACTTGTTCAAGGCTTAAGGCTGAGGCATCCTGCTCGGCAATCACTTCACCGTCAGAATCACCGGTATCGGTTTGCTGACCGAAAACAAAATGACTGCGATATTCTTTATCGGCATTAAGGAGATATTGGGAAAACTTGGTGGCTTCACCAAAACACACCGGCAATACACCGGTAGCCAAGGGATCAAGAGCACCGGTGTGACCGGCCTTGCGAGCGTGATAGATAGCACGGGCGACAATCATCGCACCATTAGAGGAGCGACCAGGCGGCTTATCCAGCACCAAAATGCCATCCACCGGCCGCCCTTTACGAGCTTTAGCCAAAACTACTCCCCGTCGCTATCCGGGTATCGGCTGCGATCTGAATCAACCGCATCCTGAATGAGCTTACTCAAATGCTGACCGCGATTAACACTACTGTCGTAGTAAAACCGCAGCTGCGGAGTGGTACGGGCATTATTGATTTTAGCCACCTGACTGCGTAAAAAACCCGCCGCCTTATTCAGTACTGCCAGCGACTCTTTAGCCTCTTCAGCACTGTCTTTACCCATAACGGTCACATATATTTTGGCGTGACTCATATCGCGACTGACTTCTGCATCAATCACGCTCACCATACCAAGCCGCGGATCCCGAAGCTCTTTCTGAATAAAACTACCCAATTCGCGCTTCAGAAAATCCGCAATACGCGCCGTGCGACTAAATTCTTTCAATTATCCCTATACCCCGCCACAGCAGCCCTTACAGGCTGCGCGCTATTTCTCTTACTTCGTAAACTTCAATCTTATCGCCTGGGCGAACATCTTTGTAGTTCTTCACGCCAATACCGCATTCGACACCATTCTTCACTTCGGCGGCGTCGTCTTTAAAGCGACGTAAAGATTCCAGCTCGCCTTCGTAAACAACGACGTCGGCACGAAGTACACGAATACGCTTGCTGCGATAAACCGTGCCTTCAATGACCATACAGCCTGCGATATCGCCAAACTTGGGTGAACGGAATACGTCCCGAACTTCGGCAACACCGACAATTTCTTCGCGCATTTCTGGGCTCAACATACCCGTCAGTGCTGCGGTGACATCGTCGATGACATCGTAGATAACGCTGTAATAGCGAAGATCGACGCCTTCATTTTCAGCCAAGCGGCGCGCTGTTGAATCAGCCCGCACATTAAAGCCGAACATCACTGCGCCCGAGGTCAGCGCCAGATTGACGTCAGTCTCGGTAATACCACCGACACCGGCAGACACGATATTGACGTTAACTTCGTCATTACCAATATCCAGCAACGAGGCTTGCAAAGCCTCCAATGAACCGCGCACATCGGTTTTCAGCACCACGTTCAGATTACGACGTTCGGCAGATTCCATGCTTTCAAACATACGATCAAGCTTCGACGCCTGCTGACGCTTAATACGCTGCTCGCGATCACGCACTTGGCGGAAGTCGGCCACTTCGCGGGCGCGCTTATCGTTCTCAACGACGACGAAGCCATCACCAGCATCTGGCGTGCCATCAAGACCCAAAATCTCAACTGGAATCGATGGTCCAGCTTCTTTCACTGGCTGACCATTTTCATCCATCATGGCGCGGACACGACCGCTGCACTGACCGGCCAGAACAATATCACCCTGACGTAAAGTACCGCTTTGAATCAGCAGTGAAGCAACGGCGCCACGGCCCTTGTCCAGACGCGACTCAATAACCAAACCTTGTGCAGGCAAATCGGCAGCCGCTTTCAATTCCAATAAATCGGCCTGCAATAGAACTGCATCCAAAAGCTGATCAATACCTTCGCCGGTATGAGCAGAGACGTAAACAAACTGCGTGTCGCCACCCCACTCTTCAGAAATAACTTCTTTCTGAGACAATTCAGTTTTAACACGCTCTGGATCAGCGCCTTCCTTGTCCATTTTATTGACAGCAACAACCAAAGGCACACCTGCCGCTTTGGCATGGGCTACAGCTTCTATGGTTTGAGGCATCACGCCATCATCGGCAGCAACCACCAAAATAACAATATCGGTACTCTTAGCACCACGGGCGCGCATCTGAGTAAATGCGGCGTGACCTGGAGTATCCAAGAAAGTGATCATGCCGTGACCAGTTTCTACATGGTAGGCACCGATATGCTGGGTAATACCACCCGCTTCACCGCTGGCCACCTTGGTCTTGCGAATATAATCCAGCAGCGAAGTCTTACCGTGATCGACGTGGCCCATAACGGTTACCACTGGCGCTCTTGGCAGCATGGTGCCAGCACCACGCGAGGCGAAAGTTTCTTCCAACGCATCTTCAACCGCCGCATCAGAAACCAACTTAACGGTGTGACCCATCTCCTCAACAACCAACTGAGCAGTATCCTGATCGATAGGCTGATTAATGGTGACCATCAACCCCATTTTGATCATTTCTTTAATAACTTCAGCTGCTTTCACTTTCATCTGCTGGGCCAACTCAGCCGCAGTAGTCGTTTCGCCGACATTAACCGCGTACACGATCTTATCAGTTGGCGCTTGGAAAGCGTGACGTTGAGCGTCATCTGGCAGCTTCAAGCTTTTCTTTTTACGACGGCCGGCAAACGAAGAGCCACCATCAAACGCATCACGCTTATTACTGCGCGACTTGCCACCCTTACGGCGCGGACGATCATCATCTCCTGCCGCAGCGGGTGCTGCCGCGGTACGACGATGATGCTGGCGCGCAGGCTTGTCATCAGCAGGCGCAGCGGCAGTCTCTGGGGCAGCTTCTTTAGCTGGCCCAGCAGAAGCTTTCACTTTAGCCTTAGCTTTACGCTCTTCTTCACGTTTTTTATCAGCGACAACTTCGGCGCGACGTTCTTTAACGCGCGCCTCTTCTGCCTTGCGACGTAGAATGGCACGCTGGCGTAGAATCTCAGGATCAACATCCAATACGTCTTCAACGACTTCACGATATTCATCGGTTTTATTGGCAACTACCGGAGCAGGCTTGGCCACTTCTACTGGCTCTTCAACTACCACTGGCGTCACCGGCTCTGGCACTTTCACAACAACTGGCGCTTCTACTGCCGGCTCTGGAGCAGGAGCCTCTTCGGCTTTAACTACTTCGACCGGAGCAGGCTCTGGCGCAGCGGGCTCTAGAATCGGCGCTGCAACTGGCTTAGCTTCTTCAGCCACTACCGCTGGTTCAGCGTCAGTGTGGACACTTGCTTCTTCAGCAGCCGCTTCGGCTGCCATTTCAGCAGGGTCGCGCTTTACATAAGTGCGTTTTTTGCGCACTTCAATATTGACGGTTTTCTTGCCCGCACCAGAGCCTGTTTTCAAGGTGCTCAAAGTTTTGCGTTTCAAGGTAATTTTTTGCGGGGCCTCGGCTGATTCTCCGTGGCTCCGCTTTAAGAAAGTCAGCAAAGTTTGCTTGTCTTCATCAGACACAGCCTGCTTGGCAGTGCTGTGTGACAGCCCCGCTTCTTTCATTTGTTTCAGCAGTCGCTCAACAGGTGCGCCAACTACTTCTGCTAGCTGGCTCACAGTAACTTCAGCCATTCATCATTCTCCCAAAACGGTACAACTCGCTTATTTTGCAGCTTCGTCTTCGTCTGCAAACCACGGAGCACGAGCAGTCATAATTAACTCTCCGGCCCGTTCTTTAGTCATATCTTCAATGTCGAGAAGATCTTCAATGGCTTGTTCAGCCAGATCTTCCATAGTTACAATGCCACGGCTGGCCAAAATGAACGCCAGATGTTTTTCCATCCCGTCCATTGACAATAAATCCTCAGCCGGTTCAGCACTGTCCAATACTTCTTCGCTGGCAATCGCTTGCGTTAACAAGGCATCTTTCGCCCTAGCACGCAGCTCTTGGGCAATATCTTCATCAAAGCCTTCGATAGACATCATTTCTTCTAGGGGAACGTATGCCACTTCCTCTAGTGTCGTGAAACCTTCTTCTACCAATACTTCGGCAATGTCTTCGCCCACATCCAGCGCGTCAACAAAGTAAGAAACAATATGGCCGGATTCCTGCTCATGCTTGGCCGCCATCTCTTCAATGGCCATCACGTTAATAGTCCAACCGGTCAATTGCGCGGCAAGGCGCACATTCTGACCAGCACGACCAATCGCCTGAGCGAGGTTGTCGTCAGCAACACCGACATCCATAGTGTGGGTATCTTCATCAACCACAATGGATTCTACTTCAGCGGGTGCCATGGCATTGATCACCAGCTGCGCAGGATTGTCATCCCACAAAATAATATCAACACGCTCATTGCCTAGCTCGCCAGAAACAGCCTGAACTCGCGAACCACGCATACCTACGCAAGCCCCGACGGGATCAATACGGCCATCATTGGTTTTTACAGCAATTTTTGCTCTTGAACCGGGATCACGAGCCGCAGCGCGAATCTCAATGACCTCTTCCGATACTTCCGGCACTTCAATTTTAAACAGCTCGATCAACATCTCTGGGCAAGCGCGGCTTAAAAATAACTGTGGACCACGAGCCTCAGGACGCACATCAGCCAGAATTGCCCGCACCCGATCATTTATTCGGAACACTTCGCGGCCAACTAATTCTTCACGGGGCAGCAAGGCCTCAGCGTTGGAACCAAGATCGACAATAATACTGTCGCGCGTCACTTTCTTAACGGTACCGTTAATCAGCTCGCCAACACGTCCCTTGTATTCATCAACAATCTGCGCACGCTCAGCTTCACGCACTTTCTGCACAATAACCTGCTTGGCAGTTTGTGCGGCTATGCGACCAAAGCCAACATTCTCAACCAACTCTTCGTGAACATCACCGGCTTTTAAATCAGCGCTGTATTCATGCGCCTCTTCAGTAGTCAACTGGGTTCCCAGTAATGCCATCTCGTCGTCAGGCATAACCAACCAACTACGATAGGTCAGATAATCCCCAGTTTCGCGATCTATAACGACGCGGATATCAGAGTCTTCGTCGTAGCGTTTTTTGGCTGCTGTCGCCAGGGCCTGCTCAATCGCCTCGAATATTATGGTTTTAGACACACCCTTTTCATTGGATACGGCATCTACCACTAATAATATTTCTTTACTCATTATCCGCCTCTTTCCGCAGCCGGCTATTGAAATTATCGAACCCGATTAAAACCGGGGCACGACATTCGTTTTGTCAATCTGATCAAAAGGAAGCAAATATTCATGCTCCTCAACCATCAGCACCACATCACCATCCTCGATACCCATCAGGCGACCAAGGAATTTACGGCGCCCTTCGAAGGCAGTCCGCAGGCGTACATTTATATCCTCACCCACATACAGAGCAAACTGTTCCAACGTATATAGGGGCCTGTCCATACCCGGTGAAGACACTTCCAGATTATATTCGCCGGCAATAGGATCTTCGACATCCATCACACCGCTAATCTGGTGACTCACCTTGGCACAATCATCTACGCCAATGCCATTCTCACTGTCGATATACACTCGCAGCATGGTATGACGGCCATGAGACTGGTAATCCAAGCCCCACAACTGATAACCGAGCGCTTCCACACCCGGCCTTAGCAATTCTTCTAATTTGACGGTTTTGCCTGACAAATTCACTACCCACCAATAAAAAATGGGCCCAAGGCCCACATCGAAATTCTCTGTCGTATGCCTTGTGGCTATACGAAAAAGCCCCTACTTAAGGGGCTTTTAAAAAACTTCTGAATACATAAAAAGCGAAGTTGCCCCACGCCCTAAAGCCAGTCCACGATAAAATCGTGCTACCGACCTACTATCAGGAGGCCGCATTATAGTGCCAGCCCCTTTTCAGGTCAAGCCAAGTACCTTCGAACAAAGTAGTTAAACCTTATAAATACACCCGAAAAAATACCGCTTACGCCTTAAAACTATCATGATCGCTATCCTGCACAGGAAAACCCTCTACCACCAAACGCTGCAAGCTTTAGCATTTCGCACCGCTAAAAATGCGCCAGAATTTTAGGCGTCATCGTAACGCGGTGACGATCCGCAGGGCCGAGTGCGAGCGAGTCAACGCGGGGCCGCGATAGCGCTGTCTCAGCCTCTCATCCGGACGCGCATTGGCCAACAAGCGCAATCACCGTACAATTAAGCCTGACTTTACGAAAAGACCCAAGCTATTATGAAATTGATTAAATTAGGGATATTACCGACTGTACTACTGACAACCCTGAGCATCTATGCCTACAACAGCCAGGAAAGCGCCAATGTGGCGGTAGACAGGAGCCGCCCAGATTTTGCCCAGATTGGCGACATCAAAGAAAAGAAACTGACATTTTTCGAGTATATGCTACCCATGATCCGCCAGGCGAATGCAGCGACATTAGCTGAACGCAAGTCCGTGCAGAGCCTCCAAAAACAATTCGCCGGCAATCAAAAACTTGATGCAGCAGATCAAAAATTGCTCGAAGACCTACTCGACACCTACCATGTTGATGTGGATAACGAGATCACGCAGGCGCACATCACGGAATTGCTAAACCGCTGCGACATAGTACCTGCCGCACTCATTTTGGCTCAATCTGCCAATGAGTCAGCCTGGGGTACCTCGCGATTCGCAGTCAAGGCGAATAACTTCTTTGGCCTGTGGTGCTTTCAACGAGGTTGCGGCCTGACCCCCAAGGATCGCAACGATGGCGCATCACATGAAGTTGCGAAATTTGAAAGTGTGAATCACGGTGTGAGGTTCTATATCAAAACGATTAACACTAACAACGCTTATGAGGATCTCCGGGAAATTCGGGCGGATCTACGCGAAGACAACAAGGCTATTACGGGGACTACTCTTGCCGAAGGATTACTACGTTACTCAGAACGTGGCAAAGCCTATGTCAAAGAAATTCAAAGCATGATTCGTTTCAACAAACTGAGCCGCTACAACCTCAATACCCAGGCCTGAATATCACTCCTTTTTCAATCCGGGCATGGCGCTACCATCCAAAAAAGATAGCACAAAACCAGCTCTGCACTCGCCCCGGCTCGTAGTTAATGGCTACCCGTCCGGGCAGTACTCACCAGCATCATCAAAGCTAACTACCACGAGCACGCCCGGACACTCTCAACAGGTAATACAGCCCCGGAAATTGGCTCACACCGACTCAAGAAGCAGACCACCTCGCCTAGAAGTGCAGTGCGCAACAGGGGTAGGCAGAGGGTCTATACTAGCTAACTGACCGACCATCAGGACAAAGACTGAGCTGAACAGCGTATCGGTAAATGGGCTTGATCCACTGCGAAACACGCCCCGATTGCTCACCGTAACTGGCGTCATCTATTCGCTTGACCAGGGGCTAATATGTCAGCCGTTTCGAGCCATGCAATAAGAAGATCATCGATACAAGGAAATACCAGCCGCTCGAAAAAATCTCCAGCACGTGTAGCATGGCCACCCGACGTTTTGCCCCTTACGCTCTAAAATCATGCCTCTACACCCGCTCCTGTTTTAGCACTTGTGGCGCTTATCTTTCTTTCGCTCACGGGACGGGGCAATACCAGCCTTCAAGGTGTCTTTGGCTTGGCTAGCGAACTTTCTCGCTTCAGGATCCCGAACATCAGGATAAACACCCGGCGCCAGAGTCTTTTCTTTGCCGCTGTATCGGTATTTGAGACGCCAGCATTT
>JBLHPB010000006.1:0-45541 GCA_047624025.1 Zhongshania sp. | reverse complement strand
AATGGGCAGCAACCACAGGGCAAGACTGGTGATACCATTTAAACGCTGCACTTTTTCGCCACTGGCCAAAAACCCCGTAAGCTCTTTGTCATCAAGTGCACGATCACTGATTAAGGCATCAGCTGAGCACTGGCTTAGGATGTTGGCGATCTGCTTTACATCATGGAATACCGGTATCGGGATTAATGTCACCTCGGCATCGAGGCAGGCAAGATCCACCACGACCCAAAACGGGCTATTATCCGCCAGCAAGGCAAGCCGTTTGATACAGCGATATCGCAAATTGCTAGCCAAGTCATCTACCGCGGCCATTAAATCAAGGTATCTTAACTGCTGATTATCCCCGGTCAGGGCCGGTAGTTTTCCCGTAGACTCCGCCCGCAATCGAATTGCAGCCAATAACTTACTCATATAACCCACCGATATTTTTTAACACTGATGACCGCCATTAATGACTTGTTACACAGCCATCATTTTATTTGTTTTTGCCGCCCAACAACGTAGTTCAGTATTTGACTGGCACGGCCCAAAGCAATGCGGGGGAAAATACTTAAAAGCTGCCGCAAGCTTATATGGCGGGCACAGCAGTTTACCCATTTTTTGATCTTGTGGGGATCACCTGCGTAGTCATTCAATCATATTAAACGAGAAAGTATCACCGCGATGCTCGCCAAATACGTGAATATGCTTATTCAGGTGGGTGCTTAAGCATTTTCTATGTTGATCTAGCCGCCATCCTTCCATAAGCTCTACGACCTTCTTTAGTCAGTAACGAGCAATACATAGGTGCAAAATTCAGCCATGGCAAGGCATATTCCCAACGCCACCGAGATTTTACAACTCGACACTATCGGCGTGGATCGATTTCGTGCCCGCTTTAATCTCGACAATATGGCGGGTGTCACCTTTGGCGGTCAAGCCTTGGGGCAGTCCCTAGTCGCAGCCACACAGACCGTTGAGGATTGGCCTTGCCATAGCCTGAGCGGAATCTTTATGCGCGGCGGCAACATTGACGCGCCCATTGAATACTGCGTTGAACATTTAAAAGACGGCCGGAGCTTTGCGTCGCGACGAGTCAGGGCCGAGCAAAATGGCCGAGCCATATTCGAAATGCTGTGTTCATTTCACTCAGGCGAGGCGGGGCTTAAGCACCAATTCGCCAACATGGGCAATCCACCCGATCCAGAATCCCTTTTAAATCTGCAAGACTTCGCCAAAATGAATAACCACCGCCTGCCGGCGCCAATTATGGATATTCTCAGCCGACCTTATATTTTTGAAGTGTGTTTACTCGAGCCCGAACAGTATTTTGAAACCCCAACCAGCTCCATCCGCGATTTTTGGTTTCGAATACCCTCTGCGGTGGATGTTGAGGAGCAGCACTCTCACCAAGCGCTGCTGGCCCTAATGTCTGACTACTGGATGCCGGGAACCATCACTGTGACCCATGGCGCAGAAGCCAGCACCCGCTCAATGTCCTCCTTAAACCACTCCCTTTGGATCCATGCTCCGGTCAGAGCCAATGAATGGCTACTGTATCGAACCGAAAGTGATTGGGCTCAAAATGGCCGGGGGCTGTGCCGCGGCCACATTTTCAAGCAATCGGGACAATTGGTTGCCAGCGCCACCCAGGAGGCTTTGCTTCGCTGAGGAAAATTAGGCATTGTCATTATTCGGATTTTCTAGAAAAAATTATTATAAATGACTGATATTGGTCGAGCCTACAAGTGCTAGAAAAGTGACTATTTGTAAAAAACCTTTCTCGCTGAAAATGACCATTTGCCATGTCAGCGAGCAACAACGCATTTCATCTCAAGCCCTATATGTACTGCTATTACTCAACCAGTAATAACCAGCGCAACGCAAGCCTTACTGCTATAATACGCACTACTCTTCTGACCACAACTTATTCGGGCCTCTATGCCATTTTTAAATCTTGGATTGTGTAATTCCATATTACAAGCTATTGAAGGCTTGGGTTACACAACGCCTACCCCCATCCAGAAACAAGCCATCCCCATTATTCTTTCTGGTAAAGATCTCATTGCCATCGCTCAAACCGGCACCGGTAAAACCGCTGCGTATGCTCTACCGATATTAGAGATATTTAACAAAGAGCGTAAATTACGTGGTAAACGCATACGCGCACTTATTCTGACTCCTACCCGCGAGTTAGCGGTTCAGGTTACTGCGAGTGTTGCTGAGTATAGTAAATATCTAAACCTAAGCACCCTAGCTGTTTATGGTGGCGTTGATTCTGAATCGCAAAAGCTGCGCTTAATCGAAGGCATTGATATCTTAGTAGCGACACCAGGCAGGCTTCTTGATTTGGCTCATCAGCGTGCACTGCATTTTGATGAACTTGAAGTACTGGTATTAGATGAAGCAGATAGAATGGCGGATATGGGTTTTATTGATGATATCTATAAGATCATTGCGGGCTTGCCCGATACCCGCCAGAACCTCTTATTTTCGGCTACTATGTCCCACGATGTACGCAGCCTCGCAGATGATTTTGCTGATAGCAAAATGAGCAATCCAGCCGTTGAGATAACTGTTTCATCTGAAAACTCAGCGGCACTCAAAATAAACCAGTGGTTAATCACCGTAGATAAAGACACCAAGTCGGCGCTGCTGAGTCATTTAATTAACGACCAAAATTGGGATCAGGCGCTCATTTTTATCGAGACCAAACACGGTGCTGCTAAACTGGTCAGTCAGCTTGCCAAACGCGGTATTGAGGCAGATGCCATTCATGGTGACAAAAGCCAAGCCATGCGCGAAAAGATTTTAGCTAATTTTAAATCTGGCAAACTAAAATACCTAGTGGCCACTGGGGTCGCTGCTCGCGGTATAGATATTGACAAGCTTAGTCGCGTTATTAATTATGACCTACCCTTTAAGCCCGAAGAATACATCCACCGCATTGGCCGAACTGGTCGCGCTGGTGCCACGGGTGAGGCCATATCGCTTGTTACAATGGGCGATTTTAAAAACTTATGCGCCATTGAACGACGTTTAAAACATATAATCGACCGAAAAGAGATTGAAGGCTTTGCTGTTAGAAAAGTGGTTCCCCCCTCAAATTTGAATTTTGTTCGCAAGCGCAAAGCGCCATAAAAAGTGAGGTCAGATAAAACTTACTTATCTTCAGTGGAATTTTTGACCTGACCCCACTTATTACTCATTGAAGTGCGATGGATGCCATTTTCATCACACTTTTAAATGATTCTGCGCCCGCAATAAATAACCCATTATGGCAGAACATGGCATCATCAATACCTGTTACTGCTTTGAGCGCATCATCAGATAAACCGGCCCATGCTTTAGGTAGTGATTTTCTATCTTCGAATGAACCAGGTTCAACAGCTACGGCTTGAATTCTCCATTGGCCAGACGGCGATGGAAAAATTATAAATAAAGCCTCTTCAGATAAGGCGTGGACTGTTCTTTTCCACGGGGTATATTTTTCTAAGACAATCACTCTTGGATCTTCTGCGTCAGCAATAGCTTTAGCCACAATTTCTTTCGCGCTTATACCGCCGTTAGCAGATGCAATGAATCGTGTTAAAACCCGCGATGCAAATTTAACCGCTTCATCAAAACAACTATCAAAGTCACCATCCTCTTGCCAAGTGGGGTTAAACATTGAAATAGTTTGGCTAAGGCTAATACCTTTAGAAACACCTTCGACATGGCCACAATCGATGGCATCAATCGTTGAGACTAAACCAGCATCAACAGAATTTGCTACTTCTTGTTTGCCTTGACATATTTCTAAGCCATATTTCTGCCAAATTAAACCAAATGAGGAATAGGGAATACCATTATCGCGCTCACCGGCACCACCACGTTGATGATGGTCAAAACGGCCTGCATCTGGGTCATATTCACCACCTACATCAAGCACAATATCTGCCTTGCCGATAATCTCTAAATTACGGGTGCGTATGAGCTTACAAGAAGGATAAAGACTCTTAAGTGCAGCGACGCTGAAAACATCGTCTGCATGAAAATTACCGTTATGAGTTGCTATAGTTATATCGTTCATTTATTTTCTGTCATTTTATAAAGGGAAAGGAGGTGTCGCTAGTTAATTTCACTAACGGCTGGGATCAGGGTAATACACTGCCACAAGCAGCTTGGGATTTACTGCAAGTAAATTCAGCTTACTTTACTTTATTTATCGGTTCGCAACGCCTCTAAACCTTTTTCAATCGTAATCAAATGTTCCCTGACACCCGCTTTGCTGCGTGCAATGCCCACCGCGAGAATATCCAGTACCGTCATATGGGCCAGCCGTGACGGCAATGGCGTGTAATCGCCGTCGTCTTTGTCGACATCAATATAAATGGGCACATCTGCCGCCTCCGCCACTGGCGAACCAGCCGGTGCCAATGCAATCACTGGTACGCCGTTTTGCTGAGCCAAGCTAATAGCATCCAACAATGCGCGGGTGCGACCCGATTGGGAAATCGCCACCACCACGTCGTTTTTTTGCAGCGACATGGCCGACATTGCCTGTACATGCGGATCAGAATAAACGCTGGCGGAAATTTGTAAACGAAACATATTATGCTGAGCATCGGTGGCGACCGCCGCCGAAGCGCCAAAACCGTAGAACTCTACCCGTCGAGCAGTACTGAGTAATTCCACCGCCCGCTCGATGGCGTTGACTTCAATGCTGTCGCGGACTTTTTTAAGGCTCTCTATCGTTGAGTCAAAAACTTTAAAGGTGTATTGCCGAGCGGAATCCTCTTCGCCAAAGTTGAATTCCTCATAGTCAGGGCTACGAGCAAGATCCTGGGCGAGAGACACTTTAAAATTCTGAAATCCATCGCAACCCACTGCCCGACAAAATCGCACCACGGTCGGCTCGCTAACATGTGCCTCTTGAGCAAGGTCAACAATCCGCATATGAATCACTTCGCGGCGATTTTCCAGAATATAATCCGCCACTTTGCGTTCAGAGCGGCGCATTTGCTCTCGCTTGGTTTCCATGGCGCGAATGATATTTCTGGGCTTCAAATTGCTTTCCATCTGTAAAACATGGGTATTGCTCGCTGTTATTGTAACCCAGCGTGGCCTAATTCGCCCTCACCGCCATCTTATCTGGAGATTAGCGGTGCCAGCGGCGCCCATTCCCAGTAGAATACGTCGCCATGGACGTATCTTATATTCTCGATGATCTCAATGACGCGCAGCGCGATGCAGTCACCGCCGACAGCACCGGTACGCTAGTACTTGCTGGTGCCGGTAGCGGTAAAACCCGGGTGCTGGTGCACCGTATTGCCTGGAAAATAAAGGTAGAAGGGCTGTCGCCCTATAGCCTGATGGCGGTGACCTTTACCAATAAGGCCGCCAAGGAGATGCGCGGTCGTATTGAAACCCTGCTCGGCAGCAGCCTTAATCATGGTATGTGGGTAGGCACTTTTCACGGCTTGGCTCATCGCCTGCTTAAAGCCCATGCCCGCGAGGCCAAACTTCCTGACAATTTCCAGATTTTGGACAGTGACGACCAGCTCCGGCAATTAAAGCGTATCCATCGCGAGTTGCAGCTCGATGACGCGCGCTGGCCGCCGCGCCAATCCCAATACTTTATTAATGGTCATAAAGACGAGGGCCGTCGCGCCGCTCATATTGATGATTTTGGTGGCGACCTTTATTTGAGTACCATGCTCAAGGTCTACCGTCGCTACGAGGAAATCTGCCAACAACAGGGCGTGATCGACTTCGCTGAGTTATTGCTGCGTGCGCTAGAACTTTGGCGTGACAACCCCGCGATTCTCGACCACTACCAGCAGCGCTTTAAACATGTCTTAGTAGACGAGTTTCAAGACACCAATGCCGTGCAATACGCTTGGCTGCGCTTGCTCACTTGCAAGGGCATGGCGATGACAGCGGTCGGCGACGACGATCAGTCAATTTATGGCTGGCGCGGCGCGCGCATTGAGAATATTCAGCAGTTTTCCAAGGATATTCTCGACACTCAAGTCGTTCGCCTAGAACAGAATTACCGCTCTACTGGCACTATTCTGAAAGCTGCCAATGCCCTGATTGCCAATAATAGCCAGCGGCTGGGCAAAGAGCTTTGGACTGACGGCACTGACGGCGACAAAATTTCACTCTTCGCCGCTTTTAATGAGCAGGATGAAGCCCGCTTTGTCACCGACCGTATTGAAGAGCTGCTGCGCGACGACTACCGCCGCAGTGATGTTGGTATACTCTATCGCAGCAATGCCCAATCGCGGATCCTAGAAGAGTATTTGATCCGCGCCGGCCTGCCCTATCGTATTTACGGCGGCCAACGTTTTTATGACCGTTTAGAAATTAAAAACGCCCTCGCCTATATGCGTATTGTCGCCCTGCGCGACGATGACACCGCCATCGAGCGCGTCATTAACACCCCAACTCGGGGCATTGGTGCCCGCACTGTAGAAATATTGCGTGAGTATGCTCGCGAACATCAAACCTCACTGTGGCGCTCAGCGCTGGCTATTATTGAAAACAGCCTGCTGCCCGCTCGTGCCGGCAATGCCCTGCGCAGTTTTTTGTCGCTGATCGAAGACATGGCTGAGCAATGCCGCGAACTGCCCCTTGATGAACAAATTAATATCGCCATTGATCGCTCAGGGTTGATTGCTTTTTACGAGAAAGAAAAAGGTGAAAAGGGCCAGGCTCGGGTGGAAAATCTGCACGAATTGATTACCGCTGCCGCAGCCTTTGAACCAGAAGACGAAGAACAAGATAGCTTGCGCGCCTTTCTGGACAAGGCGTCTCTCGACGCTGGTGACCAGCAAGCCGATGAGCACGAAGACAGCGTGCAACTGATGACCCTGCACTCAGCGAAAGGTTTGGAATTCCCAGCGGTGTTTATCGTTGGCGCGGAAGAAAATCTGTTTCCCCACAAAATGTCTATGGAAGATCCGGAGCGCCTAGAAGAAGAGCGCCGCTTAGCCTACGTGGGTATTACGCGCGCCGAGCAAAAGTTGTTTTTAAGTTATGCCGAATCTCGCCGCTTGCACGGCCAAGAAAATTTTAACAGCTTGTCACGGTTTGTTCGCGAAATACCCAATGAATTAATCGATGAAGTACGCATTAATAATACCGTTAGCCGTCCCAGTAGCTATGCCAATGCGACTAGCGCCCAACAGGCCGCTGCAGCCTCCACTGGCTTTGCCCTAGGCCAACGAGTGTTGCACAGTATTTTTGGCGCCGGTGTAGTGCTCAGCTTTGAAGGTCAGGGGGCTAGCGCCCGAGTACAGGTAAATTTTGAAGATGAAGGCAGCAAATGGCTGGTACTGCAATACGCTAATCTACAGCTTTTATAAAACAGGAAAAATATAATGACCACGGCAAAAAATAATTACACGCCGCTTATTATTCTCGCCCTGATTGCGGCCTTAACCACCATGAGCTGGCTGTATATTGGTGAACGCAGCCGCGATCACAGCGTTACCATGACCGAGCGTAGCCGCAGTGGTCAGCAGGTTTACCACTGGAAGCTAGTTACTACCTGGCCTAAAAATTTTCCCGGTTTAGGCACTGCACCTGAAAAATTCGCGTCCATAGTCAATACCATGAGTCAGGGCCGTTTATTAATTAAAGTCTATGGGGCTGGTGAATTGGTTCCCGCTATGGGTGTGTTCGATGCGGTGTCTACTGGCAGCGCACAGGCTGGCCATGGGGCAGCCTATTACTGGAAGGGTAAGTTGCCCTCGTCTATTTTCTTTACCGCTGTGCCCTTTGGCATGACCGCACAAGAAATGAATGGCTGGCTCTATCATGGCGGCGGCATGGAGCTGTGGCGTGAAGCCTATGCACCCTTTAACCTAGTGCCCATGGCTGGCGGCAATACCGGGGTGCAAATGGCCGGTTGGTTTAATCGTGAGATTAATTCCATTGCCGATATCAAAGGCCTGAAAATGCGCATCCCCGGTTCCGGCGGCGAAGTCTGGAATCGCCTTGGCGGCACCTCAATCACTCTGCCCGGTGGCGAGCTTTATACCTCTTTACAAACCGGTGTGATTGACGCCACGGAGTGGGTTGCACCCTATAATGATATGGCTTTTGGCTTTCACGAAGTTGCCAAATACTATTATTACCCAGGTTGGCACGAGCCAGGCTCGACCCTGGAATTAATCATCAATAAACCTGCTTTTGAAGCTTTACCCAAAGATCTTCAGGCTATTGTTGAAACTGCGGCCCGCTATGCCAATGCCGATATGCTGGATGAGTACACTGCCCGTAATAACACCGCCTTAAAAGAATTAGTTACCAAGCATCATGTGCAACTGCGGAAGTTACCTGACGATGTGCTAAAAGTACTGCATCGCGAGTCCGATGCTTATTTAAAAGAATTATCTGAAAATGATCCGCTAACCCAAAAAGTCTACACCAGCTGGAAAAACTTTATGGAAGATGCCAAGGAGTATCACCATATTTCCGAGCAGGCCTATATCAATGCCAGGGATTTGTAAGCACGGTGTTTTAACGCCACATCATTGATGAAGGATTTGTTATGGGCAGCAAGGACGAAAGTAAGTCACCCTTTTCTGCCATGGCGGCCTTTGACGAGGGTCGAGCACTGAGCAATGGGGTGAAATGGCCAATTCAAATTGCAGCTTTTTGGCTTTTTTTGGTCAGTTTTTCTGCCTATCTGGCATTAAATTTACTGCCAAGTTTTCTAATAGAAGTCAACTCCAACTCCATGCTAATTGTATTGCTGGCGATTGCCGCCCAATTTACCAATATCGCCATCACTACGCCGATCACTACCGGCTTTATGTTAATGGGCGTCAATCGTGCTGCCGGTGGCGGCATTGATTCCGGCTTTTTATGGTCATATTTCCCACAGACTGGCAAACTTTTTTTAGGCTACTTGCTGATGGCACTGCTGATGGGACTGGGGTTTATGCTGCTGATTATTCCCGGCATCTACCTTAGCGTGGCCTATGTCTTTGCCATGCCCTTAATAGCAGATAAAAAAATGGGAGTTTGGCAGGCATTAGAAACATCGCGCAAGACCGTTTCCAAACATTGGTTTTCCTATGCGGGGCTGATACTGATATTGAGCTTGGTCAATCTTTTGGGCGTAATATCACTCGGTATTGGCCTGATCTGGACCATACCCTGGTCAATTAATAGTCTCGGTGTGGCCTACCGAGATGCATTTGGGTTTACAGCCACCGCCAGCGAGTCTGCCTAAGAAAACAAACCCAAGCTTCCCGGATAACGATAACCGGGAAAGGCCTGAGCAATACTGGGGCTTGCTGTTCGCGACCGGAGCATCTCGATCAAAACCTGGCGGTAATCCGTGGTGACTTGCAGGTCACCACGATCCACATCATTGTCGGTGAGTCCCGGCCATGCACTAACCACCTGGCCACCATTGACCCTGCCGCCCATCATTTAGAATCTAGCAATTTTTTACTTTTTAGATTTGCCTTCACTAGTATCAACGCTGACGGCGGTACTTTCGCCATTGCTATCAGCCTTGTACGAAAACGAACCATCACCAGTATCAATGCTGAGGGCAGTGGAACCCTGCTTCTGGAGGGCTGGGGCCGCTTTGTCATCTGAGCAGGCAATTAACAGTGTGGCCATAACGGCCAATGAACTAACTAGTAGTATCTGCTTCATAAAATCTCAATTTTTAGTGATTAAAGAAACGAACTTATCTAGACCCTAGCTCAGTTATCAAGTTCCACAATCTTCATCATTCAGCTCACCTAGCCAGCCCTATATTGATGGTGCCAAGCTTAAGTCCCTGAGCAAGATTCCTCAGTTTTGCTTTAAATAATCTTGGCTTACTGTCCACAAACGCTCGGCAGCCGCATCGTCTTCAGCCCAAGGTTTTGGGCGTAAGGATTTACAATTAGCGAAATACTCGCCGCTGACATTATCGAGTGTAGCTGATGTTGCAACAAAAATGCTGGTTTGTGCACCCTGTACAGGGCTGCGGAAAAACAGCTTTTGAAGCACGCCAACTATTTTGCTCAACACCACACTATCTTGATGCCCCAAGCCCGTCGACACGGCCCCTGGATGCACACAGTTTACGGTCACGCCACTGCCATCTAAGAGTTTAGCTAAATGTCGTGTCCAAAGAATATTACACAGCTTGGAATGACCGTAAACCTTGAATATTTTGTAGGGGGTATTTTTAAACTCAAGATCGTCAAACTGCACGCCTTTGACAAAACTGTGAGCATCGGAGGCGAGATTAACAATCCGCGCCGGAGCACTTTGCACCAGGCGCTCGCGGAGCAATTCCGTCAGCAGCATCGGCGCTAAATGGTTAACCGCAAAAATCTCATCAATGCCATCGACACTGTATTTACGCTCGGTATTCATCACCCCAGCATTATTGATTAACAACTGCAGAGGTTTGCCGGTATTGAGGAAATCTTGGGCGGCCCGGCGAACATCGGCCAGGCTGGCTAGATTAGCAATTAACAAGGTGGCTTTACAATTAGGTGTCTGTTTGGCGATATCGGCCAGTAATTGCCCCCCCTTAGCAGGGTTACGGCAAAGTAAAAATAGCTCCATTCCTTGAGCAGCCAAGGCCAAAGCGGTCGCTTTGCCAATACCACTGCTTGCACCTGTTAACAGACACACTTGATCTTTCATCGCGCTATTTCTCACTATTATTAATCATCCAGAGCGCGTGCTAAGTAGCTTTAAATGTATTAATCAACGACGCGGGTGCGTCCATTACCATCTATAGCAACAAACACAAATTCGCCTTCGGTGACTTTGGCAGGTTCGTTATGGTGCATGCTGGTAACCCACACTTCAACCCGTACTCGAATTGAACTGCGACCCACATCGAGTATTTCGGTATAACAAGTGACTACCGCACCGACTCGTACTGGGGTCATAAATGCCATGGCCTCGACAGCGACTGTCGCTACTCGACCACCCGCGCGACGAGACGCTGTGATACTGCCTGCAAGATCCATTTGTGACATCAACCAACCGCCAAATATATCGCCGCTGGGATTAGTGTCAGCAGGCATTGCGATGGTCTGTAGCGCTAATTCGCCGGAGGGCTTAGGCGTGTCATCGATGTCACGCATAAAAAATCTCTCTTGAATAAAGTTATTGGAGCACAGTTAACGTGTGCCCGTTGTTATTGTCAATGCTGGCGATATGAATATTCCGTCATACCCCCACTATAAGCTACTGGCCGCGAACCAAAGCCGGCAACCAGGTTGCCAATGCCGGCCACAGCGCCAACAGCAGTAGCATTAGTAATTGTAAGCCGACATAAGGGGCCACACCTCGATATATATCCGCAGTACTTACTGAAACAGGTGCCACTCCACGCAAATAAAATAGCGCGAATCCAAAAGGCGGGGTCAAAAATGAGGTTTGTAAGTTCAAAGCTATCATTATCCCCAACCAAATGGGATCCACTCCCATCGCCAGTAGAATAGGCGCCACAATGGGCACCACGACAAAGGTGATCTCAATAAAGTCGAGAATAAAACCTAGGAAAAATATCACCACCATCACGATCAGTGTTGCGGTAACCACCCCGCCTGGTAGCTGGGCAAAGAAGTCCTGGATTAAATCATCACCACCAAAACCGCGAAACACCAAGGAAAATACCGCTGCACCAATCAGGATCATGAACACCATGCAGGTCACTTTCAGGGTTTCTCTACCCACTTCACCCAGCCGCGCCCAGCTCAATTGGCCTTTCGCTGCGGCCATGATGGCTGCGCCCATAGCGCCCACTCCGGCTGCCTCAGTGGGGGTAGCCGCACCAACCAAAATAGAACCCAGCACGGTCATAATGAGTGCAATTGGCGGGAGCAAGCCACTCAGTAGGGCGCTGATTGGCGGCGGGTTCATATCCACCGCTGCTGGTGCGCGCTCAGGCTGACGAATAGCCACAAACACCATATACAAAAGGTATAAACCCACCAGCATCAGTCCTGGCACCAGCGCACCGATAAATAAATCACCCACCGACAGGGTTTTAGGACTGAACACGCCCATGTCTAACTGGGCCTGCTGGTAGGCACTGGAGAGGGTATCGCCTAATAACACCAGCGCAATTGATGGAGGAATAATCTGCCCTAGGGTGCCAGTGGCGCAAATTGTGCCCGTGGCAAGCTTGGCATCGTAGCCACGATTTAACATGGTTGGCAGTGACATCAAACCCATAGTCACCACTGTTGCACCGACAATCCCAGTACTGGCAGCCAGTAGCATACCCACTAAAATTACCGAGATGCCCAGCCCACCGCGACGGCGTCCAAACAGCGCCGCCATATTACTCAGCAACTCTTCGGCCAGTCGGCTCTTTTCCAGCAGCACGCCCATTAGCACAAATAAGGGCACCGCTATTAAGGTAACATTGGTCACCGTGCCAAACAGTCGATTGGGTAATGCCAAAAGGAAGGACGCATCGAAAACGCCTACCGCGATGCCAATTCCGGCAAATATCATGGCGGTACCGGCCAAACTAAATGCCACCGGATACCCCAACATTAATACCGCGCAGATGGCGACGAACATCAATATCGGCAGCGCTTCAATCAGCATAAGACTGCCCCTTTGGGCTGATTAAGATTTGCACATTGCGCAGCAATTCTGCCAATCCCTGCAAGGCTAAATTAGCCGCCATTAGTGGCAACAAGGCTTTTAACACATACACAAAGGGCAACCCACCCGGCTCCACCGACGTCTCCCGAATAACCCAGGCATTAGCCGCAAATTCCCAGCTGGTAATCAATATCAAACCACAAAGTGGCAAAAGAAAAACGATACAGCCAATACTGTCTATCCAAGCTTTTGCTCGCACAGAATAGCCTTGGTAGAAAATATCCACCCGCACATGTCGACCGTGTTTGAGGGTGTAGGCGGCACCGAGCAGAAAAACACTGCCATGCAGATAACTGACTGACTCTTGCAAGGCCGTCATACCCTGACCAAAACCATAGCGCATAATGACCACCGTCGCCGTCGCCAACATCATGATGGGAATTAACCAGGCCAATAAGCGCCCAAGTCGTTCAGTAAAGCTATCTATTAAATAAACACAGTATTTCACGATGTCGTACCTTAGAATGAGCTGCCCATTATAGCCAGTCTACGCACGGTGTTGCCAAGGAGACACAAATGCACAAATTTATTCTGTCTGGTTTACTGCTTATTGTGACCAGCGTCAGCCACGCAGACATCATTGCTCGCTATGCCATGGGCAAAGAAATCCTAGTACTCAGCTACCGCGACGCAAGGCATATCCGCGTTGACAGTGGCGCTAAAGGCTATTCCATTATTAACGGCGGTCAAGCCACCGCCATAATCAATCAGGGTAATGCACAAGTGGTCATGGATGTTGATCAAGTAGGCGGTATGCTGGCCGGCATCCAAGAGGGTCAAAATATCGCAATACCCGATAGCACTACCGTTACCTTAGTTGCCACCGGCGAGTTCAGTGATATAGCCGGTTTCAAAGGCCGTGTTTATAAAGCCACCGATGGGCTGAACGAAACCCAACTAGTATTAACCGACAATGCCCAGGTCATGACCGCCAGCGATGGTTTACGGCATTTTTTCCGGCGTTTTGCTACAGCCATGAGAAATGACCGCGGCAGTAAGTTATTGGCCCTAGAAAATGCCTTTAAGGATCAGTCCTACCGCGGAGTATTGTACGTCCAAGGTGGCTTTAAATTACTGAGTATAAGCCAAGGTCAGCGGCCTGATAATTACTACACCGCCCCCCCTGCGGGCTTCCAGTTTTCCATGCCCAATGCAAGTCGCTAATCTGGCGACGTGCCCTGAGTGGCTAAAATCGGTATCATTGCAGCTTTATGCTATTTAAAAGATTATTATGACTGACGCTCCCTACGCCGAACAGGAAACTGTGCTGGAATTATTTGCCGGCACACACCCGGATAATCATCAGCCCATATTTGAAAAAGTGCTCGCCACGCCGCTGGCCGAGGCCCATGAATTCCGGCTTTTAAAATCGCCGCTATTTGTTCGTGGACTCGCTGCGCTGGATCGCATCAAGGTCAATGAAGATGCTAGAGGCCGCTTTAGCCTCGTCGAGCACAGTGGTAATTTGTGCGTGCGCATTTTTTTACGTCAGCCTGACGAGGCCCTAGAACAGCAACTGACCGCAGAAATGGAGCTCCTTGGTGGCTGTCTCGATGTTGTCACCGAGCGCGCGCTGGTTTACAGCATCCACTTCGGCGTTGGTTTTACCACCATTGAAACGCTATTGCAGAAATGGGTCAGCGGTTCTCACGCTAAATGGGTATACGGCAATGTTTATCATCCCGAGACTGGCGAGCCACTAAATTGGTGGCAGGCATTACTTCAAGCCTAAACCACTTGAGATCATCAACACCCAGGAAGTCCAAATGCTACTTGTTATCTCCCCAGCGAAAACCCTGGATTTTGACACCCCTTCACACACCAAGGTCTTTACCCAAGCGGACTTTTTATCGCGCTCTCAGGACTTGATCGGCCAACTGCAAGCACTGACACCAGAGGATATTTCGGCACTGATGAAAATCAGCCCCAAACTTGGTGAGCTAAATCAGCAGCGTTTTATGAACTGGGCGCTGCCCTTTGACAGCGAAAACGCCAAGGCCGCTGTGCTAGCCTTTCGCGGCGATGTCTACACCGGGATGAACGCCGACAGTTTCAACAGCGCCGACTTTAATTTTGCGCAAAAACATCTGCGGATTTTATCAGGGCTTTATGGCCTGCTGCGACCACTGGATTTGATTCAGCCCTATCGTCTAGAAATGGGCACTAAGTTTGCTAATCAACATGGCAGCAACCTCTACCAATTTTGGGGCGAGGACATCACCGATGCTATTAACCAACAATTAACCGCGGCCAAGTCTAAGGTATTAATCAATCTGGCTTCAAATGAGTATTTTTCTGCCATCAAAGCCAAGGCCCTGAATGCCGATATCATCACTCCGGTATTTAAAGACACTAAAAATGGCAAGCAGAAGATCATCAGCTTCTATGCCAAGAAGGCCCGCGGCTTAATGGCAGCTTATGTGATAAAAAACCGTCTTAAAGAGGTCGATGAACTCAAACGCTTCGACTGTGAGGGTTATCGCTTTTGCAGCGAGCAATCCACAGCCCGGGAATGGGTATTCTTACGGGCAGAGCTAAGCTAGATCGTCACTAAAGCGCGTTGAGATCGGCTATTCCATCACTAAAATCTGCCGCCACTCCTCTTTGCTAACCGCCATGATCGACAAGCGACTGCCTTTTTTGACCAACGCCATCCTTTGCAGGGCCGGTTCTGACTTAATTTCTGACAGAGTAATCAAGCGCGTTAGTTTGCGTACAAATTTGACGTCAACCATCACCCAGCGCGGATCTTCGGGGCTCGCCTTGGGATCATAGTAGCGCGACTCTGGGTTTTGCGCGCTGACATCGGGGTAAGCCTCGCGAACGACTTCAGCAATGCCGACAATACCCGGCTGAGGGCAAGATGAGTGGTAGAAAAATATCTTGTCACCCGTTTCCATTTGATCGCGCATCATATTTCGCGCCTGATAATTTCGGACCCCATCCCAATGTTCGGTGCTCTTTGGCCGAGCCTTGAGATCCTCAATGCTAAAGGTATCCGGCTCGGATTTCATCAGCCAATAAGCCATAATTCCTCACATGAAATCGCATAATGTATTTTCTTGCTTAGGCAGCAGCAAACGGACAAGCCTTATGAGTTCAAACAAACCTTTTTCGCAGGCCTGTGAAAATAATAAACATCCAATACTTAATAAGCTAGCCCCGCTTCTCCAAAAACAGCAGCAGGTTTTAGAGATTGGCAGTGGCACCGGCCAACACGCGGTGTATTTTGCCAGCGCGTTAAGAAATATTCACTGGCAGTGCAGCGACCGCCAAGAGAATCTAGCTGGTATTGGCGCCTGGATTGCCGACGCCAAGCTGGATAATCTGGCTCCCCCGATCTGTCTCGATGTCCACGATCGCAATTGGCCAACACAGCACTTTGATATGATTTACTCGGCTAATACCCTGCACATTATGAGTTGGCATGAGGTCACGCTGTTTTTCAGGCAGCTTAAACACTGCTTGGCCAAAGAGGGGCTACTTTGTGTTTACGGACCGTTCAACTACGACGGCAAGTTCTCGTCGCCCAGTAATGCCCAGTTTGACCAGTGGCTAAACCAACGCGATCACCAAAGTGGAATCCGCGACTTTGAAGCCATTGATCAACTTGCCCAAAAAATTGGCCTGACTCTGCAAGCTGATCATAAAATGCCCGCCAATAATCAGCTTTTAATCTGGCAGGCACACTAAAGTAAGCCATCAAACTAAATTTTAGATATAAAAAAACCCGGCCGGAGCCGGGTTTTTTTATATCTAAGACTAACTAGTAAAAATCAGTAGTCTTCTGAAGGATCGTACTGGTACTCATCTTCAACAACTGGCGCGGCTTCTTCAGCAGCGGCAGGAGCAGGAGCCGCTTCCATTTCGTCCATCATCGGCTCGTCGTCAAGCATTGGTTCTTCAGTCATTGACTCTTCAAGCATTGGTTCTTCAGTCATTGGTTCTTCAGTCATTGGTTCTTCAGTCATTGACTCTTCAAGCATTGGTTCTTCAGTCATTGACTCTTCAAGCATTGGTTCTTCAGTCATTGGTTCTTCAAGCATTGGCTCATAAACCACTGGCGCTGCATTGCCGTCGCCGAGTACTTTCAACTCAACACGACGGTTTAGAGCGCGACCATCACTACTATCATTGCTAGCAACTGGCTGCTCTTCACCATAACCACGAGCGGTCAGACGGTTTGAAGCAACACCACTGCTTACCAAGTAATTTTTGACAGATTTGGCGCGATTCTGCGACAAGTTCATATTGTAGCTATCACTGCCTTTGCTATCAGTATGGCCTTGCAGCTCTACAGTGAAACCTGGTGAGCTGATTAATGTTTCAGCAACGCCATTCAAGATAGTCTCAGCATTTGGAGTCAATTGAGCACGGTTAGACTCAAAGTTAACACCGTTCAGAATAACCGCCTGATCTTTAGCGCAGCCATTAGACATTACTAACTGGCCAGCTGGAGTATCAGGGCAAGCATCGTCAGCATCGACTACGCCATCGTTATCGCCATCCAATGGGCAACCGCTGGCATTAACTGCTTCACCGGCTGGGGTATTGGGGCACTGATCAAGGTAGTCAGCAACGCCATCATTATCGCCGTCCAATGGGCAGCCTACACTGTCAACCTGAACGCCGCGCGGAGTGCCTGGGCACTGATCAGCATCATCGGTAACGCCGTCGCCGTCTGCATCTTTAGGGCCGTACTGAGCATCAAAGAAATTATAACGCAGGCCAACTAAGACGCTTTGCGCTGCATATTCCATTTCGCTAGGAAAAGCCGTGCCTGAGCCAAACGTTGGATCATCTTCAGCTTCTGCATAGCGGTAGCCGACATCCAGTGCCAAGCGTGGCGTTATAAAATAATTGACACCAACACCGACTTGACCAATAACCGCGTGATCTTTGTCTGAGCCGTTATCAAAGATAGCTTCACCAATACCAAAACCGAAGTAAGGACGTAAACGTTCACCTTCGCGGAAATCAAACCACAAATTAGCCATGAACGATTCAACTTCGAGGGTTTCGAAAGTCGGTGCGAGGCTACTGCTAGTCGACTTATTAACGACGCCATCAACATCGTTTTCACCAATGCGGTATTCGAGTTCTAAGCGCAGCGGTGCAGCGAACTTATAACCAAAGCTTGCGCCAAAAGCAGCATCATTATCAAAGCTGGTTTCAGTTTCAAAGCGAGTGTTAGTGAAAGTAGGTGGCACTGCAGGTGGAAGGCCGGGAGCAGTTTGCACATTCCGATTTTCATTGCCGTCGGCATCAAATACTTCATTGTAAAAAGCATTACCGCCCACGTAGAAGCCCGTTTCTGCTTCTTGAGCCATTGTGCTACCCGCTGTCGACGCCAGTATTACACTGGCAGCAAGAGCAGATTTCCATTGCTTACTCATAAACATCCCCTGATCATTAAAATTATACTTACTTTAGGTCTTCTCAGCTCAAGATATAACCGAGCAAAGTAACGCTAAATTATTATTGATGCATGGTATCGTAAAAATTTACTGAACACGCATCACAAATTACAAATTACAAATATCCAATTCATGATGCTAAACCGCGGAAGCAAAGCAGTAAAGCCTTGATTTCGGTCTTCCAGCCGCTTTCTTTGGCATAATTCTAGTGAATTGCTCTATTCAACTGCAAATCTCAGTTTTCCTGACGTTCCAAAAGAAGCATTATACAATGCAAGCCTGTCACTAGATCATCTAGCCCGCCACGGACAGCTCGGTGACTTTAGGCTACCATAGCCACATTTATTCCTAGGCAGTAATGACCATGATCCCGGAACTTCTTTCTCCTGCAGGCAGCCTTCGCAATATGCGCTACGCCCTTGCCTATGGTGCCGACGCGGTTTACGCCGGCCAACCCCGCTACAGCTTGCGGGTACGCAACAATGAGTTTAAGGACTTGGAAACCCTGCGCAGTGGCATAGACGAAGCTCACGGCCAAGGCAAAAAATTCTATTTGGCTTCAAACATATCCCCACATAATGACAAGATCCGCAGCTACCTGCGCGATATTGAACCGGTCATAGAAATGCAACCAGACGCGCTGATTATGGCCGACCCCGGTTTGATGATGCTGGTAAGAGAGAAATGGCCGGAACAAGTAATACATCTTTCCGTGCAGGCCAACGCCGTTAACTGGGCGGCGGTTAAATTCTGGCATCAAAACGGCATAAAGCGAGTGATACTGTCTCGCGAACTCGCCTTGGATGAAATCGAAGAGATTCGTCAGCGCGTGCCCGAGATGGAAATTGAAGTCTTTGTCCACGGCGCTCTATGCATTGCCTATTCCGGTCGCTGCCTGTTATCGGGGTATATGAATCACCGCGATCCGAATCAAGGCGCTTGCACCAATGCTTGCCGCTGGAAATATCAAGCCCATGAAGCCAAGGAAGATGAAACCGGCGATATTGTTCCCGTGCAAACCTATATTCCCGAACCCCAACAGCCCGCCATCATCACCGAACCAGTGTTATTGCAGCAGGCCCAGCGTCCCGGCGAATTTATGCCCGCCTACGAGGATGAGCACGGCACCTATATAATGAACTCGAAAGACCTGCGTGCGGTTCAACACGTTGACCGGCTGGCGGCTATGGGGGTGCACTCCTTAAAAATAGAGGGTCGCACCAAGTCCCACTACTATGTTGCCCGCACCGCCCAAGTCTATCGCCAAGCTATTGATGACGCCGCACATGGCCGCCCCTTTGATATGCATTTGATGGATGAATTGGAAACCTTAGCCAATCGCGGCTATACCGAGGGCTTTTACCGCCGCCACCCACCCAAGGAATATCAAAACTACGAAATGGGTTTAAACAACGCCCAGCAACAGCAATTTGTTGGCGAAGTTATAGATGCCAACGACGGCGTGATCACCGTTGATGTTAAAAATCGCTTTGCGGTTGGTGACACTTTAGAGTTGATGCTGCCGAGTGGTAATACCCGCTTCAAATTGCAAACCCTGAGTAATAAACACGGCAAAAACATTGATGCCGCTCCCGGCTCAGGCCATCAGGTACGCATACCCCTCGATCGGTCGGTGCCGGAGTCGGCGCTAAAATTCGGGCTGCTGGTCAAAGATATTCACGCCTAAGTGATAGTCCACTACACTTAACGTTAGATGGATATTAAAGCCTGTAGACAAGAGGTCCGCTATGGAAAGGAAGAAATTACGCAACCTGCGCGGCCTGGTGAATATCAGCCTACTCAGCCTGGTATTTGGTGCCATTCTTAACTTATTGACCGGCTTGTTGGACAATAACTATGTGCTCGCCATCGGCTTTTTAGTAGTGTTAATCACTTTTTATTGCTACCGCCGCGCCGACAGTGAAAACGCCTCGGGTACCGCCTATTATTTATGGCGTTATTTGCCCACCCTACTGTTTGTCGCCATGCCAGTCCTAGTGTACTGGGTTGGCAGTGATGCCCAGTGGTCAATGGCAGAGATTTTCCTGCTCAGCCAAATTGGCGCCAGCTATATATTGCCAATATTGTGCCTGCTTTATGTGGAAAGAGTACTCAAGAACGCCCAGCAATAAAATTTCCACAGCGGGCAATAATTGCCCCTATTCAGCGTCTTTTCTAAAAGGCAGCAACTCGGCTGCCTCGCGCAAATATTGGGCGATATGGTGTTTTTCCTCATCCAAAAACCGCGCTACCGCCTCCGAAAAAGCCTCATCCGCCAGCCAGTGATTGGAATAGGTTGCGATGGGTGTAAAGCCGCGCTGAATTTTGTGCTCACCCTGGGCCCCTGGATCAAAGTGCGTCAAACCCTGACTCAAACAGTATTCAATTCCCTGGTAGTAACAGGTTTCAAAATGCAAAAACTCATATTCTCGAATACAACCCCAATAGCGGCCATAGAGGGTGTGGCTGTCACGAAAATTCAATGCTACTGCCACCGGCTCATCGCCATGACTGGCAAGCACCATCACTAATTGCTCGGGCATGGTTGCGGCTAACTGGGTAAAAAATGCTTCGGGTAAATAGCCGCCATGACCGCTGCGCTTGGCATAGGTGAGCTGATAACAATGGAAAAAGAAGCGCCACTGGGCTGTTGTAATTTCTGCACCGCTTAAAATTTTAAGGCTTAGCCCCTGCTCCACCACTGCCCGCCGCTCTTTGCGCAGCACCTTGCGCTTTCGTGAACTGAAGCTAGCCAAAAAACCTTCGAAATCACCATAGCTTTGATCGTACCAGTGATACTGAGGGCCGCTGCGCTGCATAAAGCCCTGCTGCTGCCAGGCCGTGGAATCAGCTTCGCCAGAAAACAATATATGCAGTGACGAGGCGCCAAGCTCCCTGACATGGGCCGGCAATTGCTCGGCCAATAGTGCCATCATCGATTCCCGTTCAGCCTCATCAGCCACACATAAACGTGGCCCGGTAGCTGGGGTAAAAGGAACGGCGGTCAGTAGTTTGGGATAATACGGTCGACCATGACGCTGGTAAGCATCTGCCCATGACCAATCAAAGACATACTCACCATAACTATGGGTTTTGATATACAAGGGCATTAAGGCGAGTAATTTCCCGGCACTGCGCAACACCATATGGTGAGGCTGCCAGCCCTGGGCTTTGCTGACTGCTCCGCTGTGCTCAAGCGCATGAAGAAACTCGTAGCGGGTAAAGGGATAATCACAGCCTGCCAGCGCATTCCACTGCTCCGCATCGATGTCATTGATGGTATTTAAAAACTGCAATTTCAGCATTATTTTGTTTTCACTTGGCAAGCACAAAATGCAGAACGATGCCGGCAAAAATCACCGCGCCCACCCAATTATTATTTAAAAATGCCTTGAAACACTGCTCTGGCTGGCGATGGCGGATTAGCCGCTGCTGGTAGACAAACAGACCGCTGGCCACGATCAGGCCGGCATAGTAAATAAAACTCATTTCAAACCGCGCGCCCACCATCAGCATCACAATAATCACACACCCTTGCAGCATAGCGGTGATGCTAAGGTCATCGTCGCCAAATAATATGGCGGTGGATTTTACGCCAATTTTGATGTCGTCCTCACGATCCACCATCGCATAAAAGGTATCGTAGACCACCGTCCAAATCAGCACCGCTATATAAATTAACCACAGAGCTGGCGGTAGCTCACCAGATTGGGCCGCAAATGCCATGGGAATGCCCCAGGCAAATGCGGCCCCAAGTACTATCTGCGGCAAATGGGTATAGCGCTTCATAAAGGGATAACAGGCTGCCAATAGCACCGCGCCAAACGACAATAAAATGGTTAATTTATTGGTGAACAGCACCAGCATAAACGCTAGTAAACACAGGCCCGCAAACAGTAATAACGCCTCTTTTACGCCGACCAAGCCCAGCGCAAAAGGCCGTTGGCGAGTTCGTGTGACATGAGCATCTATTTTACGATCGGCGTAATCATTGATCACACAGCCCGCCGAGCGCATTAAAAAAGTACCCACCATAAATATTAGCAATAAATGCCAACTCGGTGTGCCTTCTGCAGCCAGCCATAGCGCCCACAGGGTCGGCCATAATACCAAATAAGTGCCAATTGGCCGGTCAACACGCATCAATGCCAAATATTGCGGGAGCTGTTTTTGAATATGCTGGAAACTCAAGGTCATTAGCGGCTCCTTAAAATCGAAAACGAAAGTATAACAGCAGTGCCGCTTCCGCCTCTGCTACCAAGGCTGAAATGCAGGTAAGAATATCTCGCTCACCATAATGGGGTGCCGACTGAGTAAAAATCGAGACCGCCGCCCCCACAAAGATTTATCTGAGCCTGGACTTATGTCCACAGGAAGAGCCTGTATTGGAATACGACATATTTCATAGGGATCGCGTGACATACTGGGATCGGTAAATAAAAGATGGCCCAGCGGCCGATTATCCAATTTTCGCAATCGCGCTAAACGCCCAACCAAGGAGGTCGCGGGCATTACACTGCGTGCGTATACCCAAGGTTGATTATGGCAACACAGCAACACTTCCCGTATCAGGCCCCACTCCCGGTCAGCCATATTTAATAATCGGCGCTCAGAAAGCCTCGGGATAGCCCAGCGCTGAGCCAGTACTTGAACATGAAAGTGGCCGCCAGACAGACGTCGCAAATGGCCTGTTAAGGAACCAGCATCCAATAGCCAGCAAACTTCTTCAGCACTCAAAGCACTAGCCATAAATTGACGGTGATCGCGCCAGTGCGGCTCACCGGTCTGGAGTTGTGATGTTTTAAAAGCGTACAATACTGGTCTTCCAGCGTTGAGAGGCCCTAATCATCAGCCTTGCGGCATCATTTAGGGAGCAATTATAGACAAGTGTGGCGGCAGAATGCGCGATTCAGTAGTGACTTGCAAGTGCTTATATCGGCCAAACGGCCGATGATATCCGCCGTAAAATTACGTTAAGCTTCCGTCAATGAAGTCGAACAAACAAAGGAATTTCGTCAATGAGTAAGTGGGAATGTATAGTTTGCGGATGGGTATACGATGAAGTCACCGGTGACCCAGATTCAGGAATAGCCGCTGGCACCCGCTGGGAAGACATTCCTGACGATTGGCTGTGCCCCGACTGTGGCGTGGGCAAAGAGGACTTTGAAATGATCGAAAAGTCCGAAGACAGCCCCCTACCACATCACGAAGAACCTGCTACTGCCAACGAACAAGCCGCTATTGTGGTCATTGGTACTGGGCTAGCCGGTTACGGCTTGGTGCGTGAAATTCGTAAATATGACAAAGATAGCCCGATCATTATGATCACTGCCGACGATGGCCGCGCCTATTCCAAGCCCATGCTGTCAACGGGTTTCACCAAAAATATGGACGCCAATGGCCTTGCTCAAAAAGACGCCGGCAGCATGGGTGAGGACCTCAATGCCAGCGTGTGGACCTTAACCAAGGTCACCGCCATTGATACTGCCACGCAAACCATTACCATTGGCGACAAAGCCACTCAGGTCCACTACAAAAAATTAGTTCTAGCCCTGGGTGCAGATGTCATTCGCCCACCGCTAAAAGGCAATGGCTTAGATTATGTTTATTCGGTTAACGACTTGCTGGATTACGATGATTTCCGCACCGCGGTAGCCAGAAATAATGTCAAAAAGGTCTGCATCATTGGCGGCGGCCTGATCGGCTGTGAATTTACCAATGACCTGATCAACGGTGGTATTGAAACAGAAACCGTCGACCCTCTCGGCTATTGTATTCCCACCCTGTTGCCAGAAGCAGCGGGCAAGGCGGTACAGGCCGGACTAGAAGCCAAAGGCGCTAAATTCCATTTTGGTCCACTCGTCACCGAAGTAAATAAAGCCGACAAGGGACTGGTGGTCAGCCTGAATAATGGCGAGACCATCAGCTGTGATCTGGTTTTATCTGCCATTGGTGTGCGCTCACAAATTAAACTGGGCCAAGAAGCCGGACTCCAGGTTAATCGCGGCATTGTTACTAACCGCTTACTGGAAACCAGCGCCGCCAATGTTTACGCCATGGGAGACTGCGCTGAAGTCGCGGGGCATGTGCTGGTGTATGTCGCACCGCTGATGGCGCAAGCGCGCGCCTTGGCGAAAACTCTGACGGGTGATGCGACTGAAGTTAGCTACCCCGCCATGCCGGTGACCATCAAAATCCCTGCCTGCCCAGTGACGGTTAGTCCCGCACCCCGAGATGCTGATGGTACATGGCAAATCGAGCAGGACGGTGTGAATGTGGTTGCCCGCTTTGTGGACAATACTAGCGGTGAGCTTCTAGGTTTTGCCCTAACCGGTGAAGGTACCAAGCAAAAAATGGCTCTGCAGAAACTATTACCGGCCATTATGCCTTAGTATCATTTCTGCCATTTCCGCAGCTAAATCTGCGGCAATAAAAAAGGCGGCGCTGTGATAGCGCTGCCTTTTTTATACAAAATCTCAGGCTTTGGGACTTAAACTAAATTCTAAGCGGATATTGGCAATTTCAATTTCATCGCCACTGCTCAGCACATTGGCAATCTCTTGGTCCGTCACCATGCCAGTCAGACCATCCTAGCACAGCAAATAAATATCATCGATCCGCAACAATTCTTCAAGTACATCCACTTCCAGCTAATCCATTAGCCCCAGTGCGCGAGTAATTACATTTTTATTGCGGGAGTGACGAGCTTCATCTTCTGTAAGAAGTTTGCGCCTTATCCATTCCTGAAACAGGGTGTGATCAGTGGTTAATTGCTCTAAAAAGCCGTCGCGAAAACGATATAACCGCGAATCACCAACATGGCCAATAAAACCCCGATTACCGGAAAACTTGTCTGTTCATCCATGAATTACGCACTAAGTCACACTTTAAGAGATGCCCAAAGTATAGACACCCGTTTTTAATGTGGTCAACTTATTGTGCATAGCTTTAGGGCTGCAGCTGATCGACCTGGCAGCTATCCTCTGGCAGATTGGGATCTACCACACACTCAAAATAAGGCAGGGTTTCATTGTAGCTGCCGTCGAGCATTTTGCGCATATTCTCAAAGGCCACTCTCATCACTGGGTGATAGGCTTGCGCCTCTGATCCGTGTCCAGCCAAATTAAGATAGGGGTCTAGATCACCGGCGCCCAAAGTACCCGTGCCGGTTGAACCTGGATCCTGATAGGCTGGAATGCCAACAATGGTGAAAAATTGGGTGGGGATAAGGGAAGTGGTTAGCCCAGAGGCCATCAATCGGCCCTGGTTGTGAGGAACCAAGCCGTCATTTACTGCGTGAATGACGGTGGCGGCGCGAATACCTGCCAGTTGCATTTCCGCGGCGTGATAGGCCGGAGAACGACGTGCATAAGCCAGCGGACACGTTACTGGAGTACCACCAGTATCACGCTCAATACCCGCTTTGGCCTGCGCCGCGGTTTCTGAAATAGACGCCACGGCGGCGGCTTCAGTGTAAGTCTCTATCAGTTGACTCACGCCCTCTACGTCCAGCCAGTAATCATACAAAGAACTACCATCTGCGGTGACTGCCTTAGACTCTATAATCGCCGTGCCTGAAATAGAGCCACCCATCGACACCCCATACATATAAACCGTCTCAATGCTGGGGAATTTTTCCATGGCATAAAGCGTCGCTGCAACGGTGTCATGCGCGCCGCGCAAAGTGGGAAAACCTAAATTATCGCGATAGTCAGTACTGACAAAGGCCACATCACCGGGATTATTTTCCAGGCTCTGAGCTAGACGAATCTCTCGCAGCATATGCGGCAGCCAACTTTTACGTACGGTATGACCTATGCCGTGAGCAAATACCACTAAACGCGTCGGCGACTCGTTTCGCCTGTAGACCAAAATACCTTCAGGCAAAGGCAAATTTGATGCCGTATCGGGTATACAATCAGCATTAACATCTTGCGGACCAGCAATAGCAAAATCAGCTAGTGAGGTTTCGGCATCGTTGGTAAATGTCTCCGTAACATAAAGTCCATTACCTGAACCGGAAGAGACACTGCTGCTGCCACCGCAGGCCGCTAACAAGCATCCAGAAAATGTCAGTAATAAGAACCGTAAAACCATAACAACACCGTATTTAACCATCGCTAAAGCGTCTTAATCATCAGTAATTAGACACCCAAGCATAATTAGAATTTGTCCCTACAAATAAGCACTAAGCGACTTGCAGCGCGAAGATATTATCAGTGAGTACATATAAGTGTTATTGACTACGTCACAAATACTCACTACAACTACCGGCAAAGCAGTATCGGCCAGCGAGAATAGACATGGGATTTTACGATAATAAGATTTTGCCCTTTGTCATCGACAAAGCCTGCTCTATGCCGGCAATCATGGGTTTACGAGAAAAAGTGGTGCCGTTGGCAACGGGTATCGTATTAGAAGTCGGTATGGGCAGCGGCATCAATTTGCCGCTCTATAAACCAGATAATATTGATTTTATCTGGGGACTAGAGCCGTCAGCAGGTATGCGTAAAAAAGCCCGCGACAATATTAGCAAGGCCAAAGTTAAGGTTAAATGGCTAAACCTTCCCGGCGAAGAAATTCCTTTGGACAACGATAGTGTTGATACGGTTTTATTGACCTATACCCTCTGCACCATCCCCGATTGGCGGCAGGCCTTACAGCAAATGCGCCGGGTGTTAAAACCGGGCGGCAAGTTGCTGTTCTGTGAGCACGGCTTGGCACCAGACGCGAAGATTCAAACTTGGCAAAACCGCGTCACCCCGGTCTGGAAGAAGTTTGCCGGAGGCTGTCACCTCAATCGCCCTATTACCGAACTTATCACCAGCTGCGGCTTTCAAATAGAAACGCTAGAACAATGTTATTTAAAAGATACGCCTCGTATTGCGGGTTATATGTACTACGGTCAGGCGGTGAAGTGCTGATTTAGTTCAAGCTAGCAAGGCTGACGTCGTATGCCTAGAATTAACTGGCTGGAATTAAAACTTTTTTACAGACGCTAGACATCCGACTTAAACCAACAACTAGCCATTGCCAAGCTAGCGCGCTAGAGTAAGGCGCTAATTTGTTCCGTTAATGATCACACAGAGTAATTACCCACATGCGCAATATTCCCCTGCACTGGCAAATTGCTGCGGCCATTTTATTGGCTGTTCTCGCAGGTATAATTGGGGGGGCGGACGCAAGCCTCTTCGGCCTGTCTTTTGTGGCGGTCTACGGATTTCTAGGCACCATGTTTCTCAATGCCCTGAAAATGCTCATCGTGCCCTTGGTGATGTCATCGATTATCAGCGGCATGGCTGGGGTGGGCGGTGACAAGCTGGAAAAGCTCGGTGGCAAAACCCTGCTTTTTTATGCCTCTAGCAGCTTGATTGCGATTTTGATTGGCTTATTAGCGGTAAATATTATCGCCCCCGGTAGTGGCGACAATCAGGCGCTGGCTGCGACGATCAGCAGCAGCGACCCCGAACTGACAGATACTTTGGCCAAGGTCGAGGGCCGTGGTATGGCCGATGTAGTGCAAGTATTTGTGCGCATGGTACCCACCAATGTGGTGGCTGCCGCCGCCAACGGACAAATGCTGGGGCTGATATTCTTCAGCCTGTTATTTGGCTTTTTCCTAGCCCGCAGTAAATCCGAACACGCGGCCACCCTGATGCAATTCTGGCAGGGCGTAATGGACATTATGACCGATATCACTATGTGGGTAATGAAGTTTGCGCCACTGGGGGTGTTCGGTCTAGTCGCCAAAACTGTCGCCGCAACCGGCTTTGCCGCCTTTAAACCCATGTTGCTGTTTTTCATTACCGCCTTACTGGCTCTGATGATTCACACCTTTGTCGCGCTGCCGCTGTTATTGCGCTACGTTGGCAAAGTAAATCCCAAAGCGCATTTCGCCGCCATGAGCCCAGCACTGCTAACCGCATTTTCCACCGCCTCTAGTTCAGCCACTCTGCCTTTAACGCTAAAAAGTGTTCAGGAAAAATCTGGCGTATCCAAACGGGTTAGCGGCTTTGTCTTGCCACTGGGGGCAACCGTCAATATGGACGGCACCGCACTCTATGAATGTGTGGCGGCGATGTTTATTGCTCAAGTTTACGGATTGGAGTTGACCATGGTCCAGCAATTCACTGTGGTCATAATCGCTCTGCTAACGTCCATCGGCGTGGCAGGTATTCCCGCTGCCAGCCTAGTGGCTATATCTGTTATTTTGGGTGCGATTGGCCTGCCTCTAGAAGGCATTGGTCTATTGCTCGTGACCGATAGAATCCTGGATATGGTGCGCACTGCCGTCAATGTCTTTAGTGACTCCTGCGCGGCGGTGATTATTGCCCGCACAGAAGGCGAAACCACGAATGTGGCAGCTGATGTTTGACGCCATGATTAAAAAATAAAATTTCGCAAGAAGTGAGCTGACATGAGCAATCGCAAACCCGTCCCCAGAATTAAAGGCGACAATTATTCCGAAGCCGCTGCCCAACTTCGTCGTGACTTTATTGAGGCAGAAACTGGGGTAAACCTGAAGCACACCGGTCATTACTCTATCGACCCCAACGGCGTGGAAGGCAATGCCGAAAACTTTATCGGCGTGGTGCAAATGCCGGTGGGCATTGCTGGGCCGTATCTGATCAATGGCGAGCATGCTCAAGGTACTTTCTACGTGCCCATGGCGACCACCGAAGGCACCCTAATTGCCTCCTACAGTCGGGGCATGCGGGTGATTTCAGAATCGGGCGGCGCGACCACCACTGTTATAGAAGAATCCATGCAGCGCGCGCCGCTGTTTGAATTTGCCAGCGCCCGTGAAGCTCTGCATTTTTCAAACTGGCTGGAAGAACAAATCAACCCCATTCGTCAACAGGCCGAAAGCACTACCTCCATCGGCAAACTTCAACATATTCAAAAATGGGTGGTCGCTAACAAGCTTTTCACTCGCTTTAACTACAGCACTGGCGATGCCGCTGGCCAGAATATGACGGGTAAAGCCACCCACAAAGCCTGCCAGTGGATACTGGCCAACTACCCCGGTGTCATCGACGATTTTGCCCTTTCCGGCGGCATTGAAACCGACAAAAAACACTCCCACATGAATTTACTACACAGTCGGGGCAAGCGTGTAGTGGCCGAGGCCACCATCAATAAAGATGTGATTAAAACCCTAATGCGCGCCGACCCCGAGCGTATGTTTAAACTTCGCCAACGCACAGTATTAGGCGCCTTAATGGCAGGTTCGGCCTATAACGGCCCCCATTCTGCTAATGGCATTGCCTCGATGTTTATTGCTACCGGGCAAGACGAAGCCAATGTAGTGGAATCTCATACCGGCATCGCCTTTATGGATCTGACTCCGGCTGGGGATTTGTATTATTCGGTGACCCTGCCCTCCATTATTTGTGCCAGTTACGGCGGCGGCACCGGACTGCCCACCCAGCGGGAATGTCTGGCAATGATGGATTGCTACGGCCAAGGCAAGGCCCGTAAATTAGCCGAAATTGTTGCCGCCACGGTGTTAGCGGGCGATGTGTCGCTGGCCGCCGCTATCGTCGCTGACGAATGGGTGTCGAGCCATGATAGCCTGGGCCGAAATCGTCCTTAGTGCTATAAAATAGTGAGTTTCATACCTTGTAAGAATGTCCGCCCACAGCGCCCCTCAGTATTCTAAATTTAAGCGCTAATGAGCAGCTTTACGAAAAGTTATCGCTCTTTAAGACGCGGTATTAAACGAATAATACGGAAAGAAAAATGAGTATCACCTACCAAGGAAGCACTTCACACACTCAAACAGGAATTAACACCGGTCCATTGCAAGGCATACGTGTTTTAGAGTTGGGGCAACTTATCGCCGGTCCCTTTACCGCTACCATGCTTGCCTACTTTGGGGCGGAAGTTATTAAAATAGAACCGCCCGGCATTGGCGACCCTATTCGCCGCTGGCGTAGCATGAAAGGCGACACCTCATTGTGGTGGTATAGCATTGGCCGCAATAAAAAATCCGTAACCGTGGATTTACGCCATCCCGACGGTCAACAACTGATTCGTGAACTGGCTACGCAGTGCGATGTCTTGGTCGAAAACTTCCGCCCCGGAGTGATGGAAGCTTGGCAGCTTGGGCCTGAGGATTTAAAAGCCGATAATCCGAATTTAATTTATACCCGTATTTCGGGTTACGGGCAGACCGGTCCCAATGCCGCGAAACCGGGGTTTGCATCCGTCTGCGAAGGTTTTAGCGGCTTTCGCCATCTTAACGGTTTTCCCGGTGAAGCGCCGGTACGACCTAATCTCAGTCTAGGCGACAGCATTGCCGCACTACACGCCATCATCGGTATTCTCATGGCCCTTAATGCTCGCGAGCGCGGCCTGCACCAAGGTCAGGTGGTTGATGTTGCACTCTACGAAACCATGTTTAATATGTTGGAATCGGTGGTGCCGGAATACGCCGAAGAGGGGCTGATCCGTGAAGCCTCGGGCACCACACTTACCGGCATTGTGCCGACCAATACCTACCGTTGTCTTGATGGCAAGTTTGTCATTATCGGTGCCAACGGTGATTCTCTTTTTAAACGCCTGATGAGCGTTATCGGTCGCGAGGATTTTGGCAGTGATCCGGCCATGGCCGACAATGCTGGTCGAGTTATTCACCAAGCCAAAATTGATCAGTCCATAGCAGAATGGTGTACTCAGCACACTATGGCCTCGGTTATATCACAATTAGAAGCAGTGCGGGTGCCGGCCGGCCCCATTTACAATGCACAAGACATGGCCAATGACCCGCACTTTCAAGCGCGGGACTTATTTGAAAAAGTTGAGGTCCATGGCGACACCATCACCATTCCCGGTATGGCGCCAAAATTGCTTGGCACGCCTGGCGGCAACCAATGGGCTGGGCCAGCGTTAAGTGAGCACACTCACGAGGTTTTAAGTACTTTACTGAGTATGGACGATAAGCGATTTAATCAACTGAGGGATGATGCGGTTATCTGAACATTCGATATTAACTAACAACAAGAATAAGCTTGCTCTAAGTTAAGTGCCCCACTATCTTCAATGTAATAAGCTAAAAATATTCAAAGTGCGGTGTGAATTCTCCCCGCACCCTCCTAACAAGGAATAGAAATGTCAGACTTTGTATTTTCTTCCACGGTCACTCTAGAAAAAGAATTAGACGGCAGCGATGAAAGCTTTAACCGCTATTTCTTTGCTCTGTATAATTGCAGCCCCGATGAAATAAACGCCATTAACCAAACCCGCCAGAAAATCCAGGAACAGTTTCCGGACAAAGCCGCTGAAATAGGACGTCACTTTGTACTTTGGGGTGACGCTGCGGTTCAGGCCCTGCGCAGCTACTTTCAGGTATTAGCCAGCGACGAATCTCTGGATGATGATTACCGCGCCTATGCCAACGGCAGACTCGAGTCCATAGAAATCCGCCATCTCACCAGTCAGGGCCTGTCGGTGCCAATCGATTTATCAGAAGGCCAGTTATGCAAGGACGATTACCTCGATTTTTATGCCTGCTTGGCGCTATCCAATGGCCAAATTGTAGTGAAGTCTTAGCAAGCAGCCCAGCCTTAAATTCACTGCCACCTTGCCGTTGATGATTTTGGTAGCGGGCTGGCTTCCTACCACTATTTGAAATCACTGCATTGCGACCTGATCAAAATTAATGGCACTTTTGTACGTGATATTAAAATGAATGGACCTGGACTCGCGGTGGTGGCCGCCATCGACAATATTGCCAAACTCTATGGCGTAAACACCATTGCCGAAGGCGTAGAGAATGAGCGCATCGATAATGAAATCCAGCGTATAGGTGTAGATTATCGACAGGGTTACCACTTTGGCCACAACTTAAGCTTTCAGGAACTGCTAAACATGACTAAGTCTGCTTATCAGCACCCGAAACACCCTCGGGCACTTGGTACCAGTCCTGCTTTTCGGACAACCAAATATGCGCAGTGGGTTCCCACAAGCTATTGTCTGACAGCCTAACGGGTTTGAGCTTGAGTTTGATGGTGAGGGGGTCGTTCGGGCTGTAGTGGTAAATACGATTGCCGCAGTCCGGACAGAACTTGGCATGATTGCGGTTACCACTGTCAGCGGGACGGCTCCATTCCTTCATCTCACCCCGAAAGAAAACGGTGTCGGCATCGACAATAACGGTGACACTAAAAGGTCCACTGGCGAGTTTTTGACATTCCGTACAATGGCAGGCAATCACTTTTTGGGGTGGTTCGGTCAGAATATAACTCACTTGACCACACTGACACGTTGCTTCGATGGGGTAATTCATACGCTGGCAATTCCTCCTGAATTGTTTTGTTCCTCGCAAGCAAATTATCGGCTTTCAATATCCTCTGCCGTTTTTTTCGTACTCCACCAAATACACCATAATAGAAAAATTTGAAAAACCAATCTAAAGCTCAAAAAATTCTCAGATATGTCAGAAAATTTCTCAGGATTTAGCCACATATACACATTTGCTGGAGTTACCGCCAGAGTCAGCAGAAACAAACCTATACCCGCTTTAGATCGATATTTATAAATTAATACGCCAATTGCGCCGAGCAGTTCAAATACGCCGCTTACGTATACCACAGTAAGCGGCCATGGCACCCAAGGGGGAACAATCGCCGCAAAAAATGCTGGTGCCACGAAGTGCCCCAGTCCGCCAATTAAAAACCACGCTACAACTAGTGCTAAAGCTAGCTTCTTAGCAAGACTCATTCGAATTCCTTAAATATTTACGCAGATTAAAATTAATTCGCTGGCCCTCTTGTACGCCTTCTAAGCCAAACTGCACCCTAGCCATAAGCTCAAACGAAAATTTCTCTATTTATTACTGACAATAGTCGGCGAGCCAATCGATAACAAGGAATTTGATCCACCTCATTACCTTGAGGCAGGCAAGCTTATCTCTCAACAACTTAGTCACACATTGGCATCAAGCTTTAAGGGCTAATGGGCTAATAGCTTCAGTCATTAGGACCCGCCACTAGTCGCCGCCGTTCTGACTGAAAATACTCGCTCGCTGGCCTGTGTGTATACCAGCTGCTGGCCTAATCCCTAGGTCAGCGCCTCTTCCCCCCCATTGATTATGTCATTTTACGACTTCTGATCTGCGCCCGGTCTATGGTAATCTGTTTTTGCCGTCAATTATTTCACCGTCGTTATTAGGGATCTATCCGATGCATACTTCGCAGCCTTTTGGAGTGGACTTCCATGATGTTCCTTTGATAACACCCTTTTTTGACGAAGCCACTAATACCTTTTCCTACGTGGTTCAAGACCCAACATCTAAATCCTGCGCTGTGATTGATTCAGTCATGGAAATCGACTATCCCTCCTGCCACTTAAGCCTAGATGGCGTGGATAGAATCATTGCCTTTATTCGCGAACATCAGCTAAAACTTGAGTGGATTATAGAAACCCATGTACACGCCGATCATCTTTCTGGCGCGCCCCATATAAAGCAGGAGCTGGGTGGAAAAATAGCCATCGGCGAGCAGATTACTGTGGTTCAAGAAACCTTTGGTAAAATTTTTAATGAAGACCACAAGTTTTCCCGTGATGGCTCCCAGTTTGATCAATTGTTTGCCGATGGCGATGAATACTTCATTGGTAATCTGCGCTGTTACGCACTGCATACCCCCGGTCATACCCCCGCGTGTATGACTCATATTATGGGCGACGCTGCTTTTGTCGGCGACACCCTTTTTATGCCAGATAGCGGTAGCGCCCGCGCCGACTTTCCCGGCGGCGATGCCCGTATTCTATTCCAATCCATTCAACGGATTTTAAGCCTACCTAACAAATTGCGGCTTTTCATGTGTCACGACTATATGCCCAATGGTCGTGAAGTCGCCTTTGTATCCACCGTAGCAGCACAACGTGAACTTAATATTCATGTTCACCAGGGTGTTAGCGAAGATGAGTTTGTTGTCATGCGTGAAAAGCGTGACGCTAGCTTAGGCATGCCGCGCTTAATCCTGCCTTCGCTGCAAATCAATATGCGCGCGGGCCACCTTCCCAGCCCAGAATACAACGGCACGGTCTATCTGAAGTTACCCATCAATATGATGTAAACAGCTTCAGGGACTATCCTAACAAGCTCAATCAACTCGCATTGTTAATTTCAAAAAGGGGGTCGCCTTGCCAAAATTGGCACTGAAGCAGTATTTTCCCATTCTGACTTGGGCCCGTGACTACAATCGTGAAATCTTGTTGAGCGATTTACTGGCGGCATTGATTGTTACTATCATGCTGATTCCTCAATCTCTTGCCTATGCATTGCTTGCCGGTTTGCCAACACAGATGGGCTTGTATGCCTCTATGTTGCCGCTTGTTGCCTATGCGATTTTTGGCACCAGCCGCACCCTTTCAGTCGGCCCGGTTGCGGTGGTATCGCTGATGACAGCATCAGCAATTGGTCATCTCGCCGCGCCCGGCAGTGTCGGCTATATCGAAGCAGCCATGCTGCTAGCTTTATTGTCAGGCATATTTCTTTTCGCCATGGGCCTATTGCGAATGGGGTTTCTGGCTAATTTTTTATCCCACCCGGTCATCGCCGGTTTTATTACCGCCTCCGGAATTATCATTGCCTGTAGTCAGTTAAAGCATATTCTTGGTATTAAAGCCGAAGGCGATAATGTATTTCAGCTGCTGCATTCCTTGTATGCAAATATCGCTCACATCAATGTAGCCACGATTGCAGTGGGCCTGCCAACACTGATATTTTTATTTTGGGTTCGCGGTGGTTTAAAACCACTGTTAATTAAATTTGGCCTAAGTGAACAAGCAGCGGCGATGCTGTCTAAAATCGGTCCGGTACTGGCTATTATCCTTACTAGTTTAAGCGCCTATTATTTTCAGCTCGGTGAGCTGTCGGTGAATTTAGTTGGCCATGTGCCCCAAGGTCTGCCCAGCCTTCAACTTCCGCAGCTGGATCATGATGCTTGGCGCGAGCTTATGATGTCGGCAGTTTTTATTTCAGTTATTGGTTTTGTCGAATCGGTTTCAGTGGGCCACACCCTCGCCGCCAAACGACGCCAGCGTATTGTTCCCAACCAGGAATTAATTGGCCTGGGCGCGGCCAATATCGCCGCATCTTTTTCAGGTGGCTACCCGGTGACTGGTGGCTTTGCCCGTTCTGTCGTCAATTTTGACGCGGGCGCAGTCACCCCCGCAGCCGGTGCCTTTACCGCGCTGGGTATTGCTCTGGCGGCGCTATATTTTACGCCGTTGCTGGCCTATTTACCAACTTCAACTCTCGCCGCTACTATCATTGTCGCGGTGTTGTCGCTTGTCGATTTTTCTATACTTAAAAAATCTTGGGGTTATGCCCGCAGTGATTTTATCGCGGTACTCACCACCCTATTAGTCACGCTGTCATTCGGGGTTGAAACTGGTGTAGCCTGCGGTGTGTTTGCTTCTTTAGCCCTGCATCTTTATAAAACCTCAAAACCTCATATGGCCGTTGTTGGCGCCGTACCAGGCACTGAGCACTACCGCAATATTAAACGCCATAAAGTGATTACCTACAGCAATATCCTTTCGCTGCGTATTGACGAAAGTTTGTATTTTGCCAATGCCGGTTTTATTGAAGACAGGGTTTACGAGCTTTTACAGGATAAGCCGGCTGTCAGGCATGTTATTTTAATGTGTACGGCGGTGAATGAGATTGATTTGAGCGCGCTTGAGGCACTTGAATCCATTAACCGACGTTTGAGCGACGGCGGTATTAAGCTACATCTCTCGGAGATTAAGGGCCCCGTCGCCGATGTCCTGGCAAAAACAGATTTTATCAAACACCTTAGTGGTGAGGTTTTTTTATCCCATCATTTAGGTGTGCAAAAAATTGTCGCTAGCAGTGCCAAACCACAACAGGATGGTAACCCTAGCTGGGATATTTAAGGTTTCATAGCCATCAAAATGGCCAAAGCACGCTGGGGATTTTGCCCTGTTGCAACAGTGACGCCACGTCCATGCCCACGGCCACTCCGGCATGAACAAAAAATCCGCCCCATATAGATCGCGATCGCAGCGCCAAAATACCTAAAAATAAGCCAAATAAAATCGCGCCGAAGGCTTCTGGCCACAGCTTTGGGAAATGAATCATTAAGTAGGGCACGCACATAATCCACACGGCATTGGCACCCACCGCAGGCCGCAGCGATTGCAGCACAAAGCCTCGAAAGAAAAACTCCAGGCAAACAAACTGACTCAGATACAGCAGCTCCCAAGCCAATAAGTCAAACCAACTTCGCCCCGCTTGTTTGTAAAATGGATAGTGACCGAGAAATTCGCGATTAAATGACGCCAACACAATAAATATTAAAATCGGTGACAATAACAATGCATAAGCATGCCAGTGTTTATGAGTATCATGCCAACGCCAGCCAAAATTCCTTATCTTATCTTTGAGCAAAATTTTGATTAGCAAGCCCGGTATCAGCACATAGCCCACAATGTGCCAGGCCGTCCACCAACCGTAACTGGCTAATTCCAAAAAACCAGAGTGACGTAATTGCATATAGAGATGATTTGTCGGCTTGCCCCATATATTGCTTAGCATTCCCAGTGTCTCTACAAACACGGTGGAATATTTAAGATAGTGAATCATTAATAGGCACAAAGACACACAGGCCAATACCACAAAAACTCTACGCAGTGCTTGCTGGTGATTGAGGCTGTAACTGGGCGCGGCTAAATCAATGGCATCCAGCGCCGCCATGATTTGCTTGGGATGTATGGCTTGTATACATTTTTCAAGCAGTCTGGGGTGTTTACTTTGCATCAAATTACTCTAGCTGGGGTAAAGCCACATCCGGCATTTAAGATTCTACCCTATTTTTATTCCGCTACACTTGGCTACTTATAATGATCATCTATCCGAGCAAGATGAGCTTCCTGCCATTTAACACATTTACTGTTAAGCTGACCCAGACCATGAGATTCGCGGAAATCACTAAGCCATGTATCATCGACTTGCCCTGCCCGTCAGAAACTTGCTTTATAGTAGCTTGGCCTTGATTTTGTGCTTGTATTTAAGTTGGCACGCGCTACTCGGCGTCAATTTTACCTATGGATTTTGGCACGACACTATCGGTATTGCCGAGAATATTACCGAATACGCACCCCAAAACAGCTACCGCAAAGATTTTTCTGATACCAGCAAGGCCGAGCGGGTGGATTTGTTTAAACAAATCTGTGAGGCCATTAGCCATCAGGGTACCGGCCTTAAAGACATTTATTACACTGCCAAAACTGGCTTGCAGACCCCATTACTGCATCGCGCCGAAATCATTCATCTGCAGGACGTTGCCAATTTAATTTCCTTTACCCAGAAAATTGAACCATTACTGGCCTTTGCCTGGCTTTTGCTGCTGGTGTTATTTCTTCGCTGTAAATGGCCACTGCCTAGTTATAAGCAATTAATTCTCAGTTACACGGGCCTTTTCTGCATTATTGGCGTGGCCATATTCCTGCACGGCTGGGTAGACATTTTTTATGCTGGCCACCGCTGGATTTTTCCCGATGACCATCAATGGTTCTTTTATTATCAGGAATCGCTCATGTCGACCATGATGAAAGCGCCGGATTTATTTTTATATATCGGCATTTGCATGATAACACTCGCCTGTATTTTCCTGTTCATCATTCATGGCGCTTTACAGTTTCTGGTGCCTCATTTCAAAGCTCAGAACTAATATTACATTTCTGTCTACTCTCTAAAATGCCAGTAGCAATACATCTATGCACAACATCAAGCCAAATACATAAGTTCCGATAGCGCCAAGCTGCCGCATAGGATTGGGTCTCGACATAGTTCGTGCGAAAATCAAGCCGGCGACTAAAACAAAGCGGCTTACTGTGGCCAAGACAATTGTTGCCAAAACCCTGGCCGACATTTGTGACTGACTCAGGATATACATCAACACCATCAGCAATGGTACAAACTCAATGGTATTGGCATGGGCACGAATAAATTTGTGTAAGGTGTCCTTGGGGTCGCTTGGACAGCCCGTGCCCTGCTTTTTTTATTCTGTTCACACTCACACCAATACCTAGAACGATACATAGGCTAGCCAATAGGCTGATACAAATTAGCGCAACACTCATTTCTTTCTCCCATCATAATAATTATGACAATAACAGTCTGTATTTATGCTGCTATAAACAAGGATACAACAAGGTAATAGCCCAAGCCGCTGACCAGCACGATACCAAATATATTCAACAACAAGCCTGCATGTATCATATCTTTTATACCTAGCTCACCACTGCCAAACACCACTGCATTAGGAGGCGTAGCGACGGGCATCATGAATGCACACGACGCGGCAATTGCGGCGGGAATCACAAACAACATCGGTGATACCGACTGCGCCACCGCCAGTGCACCAAGCAAAGGCAAGAAAGTTGCCGTAGTTGCCGTATTACTGGTGATTTCAGTTAAGAAAATGATTACCGATACTATGATCACGACCACTGCAAACAAGGGCCAAGCGCTGAGCAAAGAGAAATTATTCGCCAACCATGCCGCCAAGCCAGAGCTTTTAATCATGGTCGCCAAGGCTAATCCGCCACCGAATAACAACAATACACCCCAAGGTAATCTCTCTGCCGTTTGCCAATCCAATAAGACTTGGGAATCTGGGCCACCTGAACGCATCGTAAATAACAGCAGCCCCGCCGACATCGCGATCACGGTGTCACTAACCCCTGGCAAATACACGTTTATCAGTGGCCGGAAAATCCACGCCGCCGCGGTGGTCACAAAGATCAACAATACCCGCTTCTCCGCGCCATTGAGTGGACCTAAATTTTGTAATTCAGCGTGGAGTAATTCTCGACTGCCTGCTGTTTCCAATCCCGCAAAACCCTGGCGGCACAGCCACCACCAAGTAAACAACAACATACTCACCGCCACCGGCAGACCAATCATCATCCACTGCCCAAAACCGATGCTAATATTGTGATTATCTTTTAGGTAGGCTGCCAACATGGCATTGGGCGGTGTGCCAATTAAAGTGGCTATACCGCCAATACTTGCACTGTAAGCAATGGCCAGTAATAGCGCCACCGCAAAACGGCGTCGCTCATTGCCATTGCCCTCAGGTAAAAAGCTAATCACCGACAAACCAATGGGCAGCATCATAATACTGGTCGCGGTATTACTCACCCACATACTCAAAAATGCTGTGGCAATCATAAAGCCGGCAATCTGCCGACTAGGCTGCTGACCCACCGCTAGTAAGATGTTTAAGGCAATACGGCGATGTAACTCCCAACGCTGCATCGCCAATCCCAATAAAAAACCGCCTAAGAATAAAAAGATAATAGCGTTGGCATAGGCATCAGCAAGATCAGCCGCTTCGCCAATACCCAGCACCGGCACCAGGATCAACGGCAATAAAGCAGTAGCCGGAATAGGCACTGCCTCCGTCGCCCACCAAGTCGCCATCCACAGAGCCGCGCCAAGTGCCAGCCACGCCTCCTGGCTCATTCCGGCAGGTGCGGGAAGTAATAGGCTTAGAACCAACATGGCTGGGCCAATAATTAAGGCGAGCCGCGAGGGCTTAGTAGTGTGTGCTTCAGTTTCTGGCTTAGTATTCATTAGGCCTCTTATCAACGACGACTTTCTAGCTATTTAGGGCAACCGTTGTTGCAAGCCTGCATTATAGACCAGTCAGGGGTAAGCTATTGTGCATAGTGACTTACAGCTAAGATACGTCACCCAATAAAACCCTGATCCTAGCCAACTCTGCTAGCAAAAGAATATTCGAACGATCAAACATTAAGGCTATCGATTTTCTACACTGTCTATTTTCCATCCTCTATATCAAACCCAAATAACCCACCACTTCAGCCCAAATAGTATCGCCATTAAGATGTTCAACTGTCATTGTGTCGTTTGCCTATTAACTGCCCTTGAGCAAGTCTTTATGTTTCACTGGCCGCCATAAGGAGCAGTAAGCATGGAATTGTTGATTGAATATCCTTTTTTGTTAGTACCCTTGATCCTTTTTGCACGGGTTACTGACGTATCGCTTGGTACATTTCGCACCATTGTTGTTTTTCGCGGCAACAAGCTTTTAGCCTGGTTTATCGGCTTTTTTGAAATCATGATTTGGCTGGTTGCTGCGGGGCAGGTTTTAACTAATCTTGATCACTGGTATCTCGCAGTTGCCTATGCCGCCGGTTTTGCGGTGGGCAATTATGTTGGTATCACTATTGAAGGCCACTTTGCTATTGGCAAGGAGCTTATCCGCTGCATATCCTTTAACCGTGATGTGCTGGCAGGAAAATTACGTGATTCAGGCTTCAAGGTGGTTTCATTCGATGGCGATATGGGCGAAGCCAATCCGGTTGAATTGCTGCTTATTATCGAAAAACGGCGTAATACCTCGGCGCTTATTCAATTAATTAAAGAGTTGGATCCCAGTGCGGTCTATTCTGTATCTGATATTAAAAGCGTCTATGACGGCCCGGACCTGTTACCGCGGCGCCGATTTTACAGCAGCCTACTGATACCCAAGCGTAGTTGAACGGAATCCAAGCTCGGTCTTGGATCTTTGGTTTATAATCGTTTAGCGGATCATTACTCTAAGACCATTACCGAGCGGTATATTAGGACATTACGAACATGCCCCTGTTATTTGAAGAAATTGATAGCCAAGCCTCTCCTTTAGGCGAGATTTCCCTACGTAGACGACGTATGCCCGCATTTGGCGACAGGGACATCTATGAAGTGAAATTGGGCGACGAGTTTTTAATGTCGAGCATGTTTGTTGATGCCGAAGAGGCCTTATCTACTCTTGGCCTAGCTGCCACACAGGGCGATAAGCTCAGTGTGGTTGTGGGTGGCTTGGGACTAGGCTACACCGCCGTGGCTGCATTAAAAGACCCTCGAATTACTGAACTACTTGTCGTCGATGCTTTAGATACCGTTATCACTTGGCATAAAGATGAATTGGTACCGCTGGGCATAATACTCAATGCTGATGCTAGAAATCGCTATGTACTGGGCAGCTTCTTCGACCTAGCCACTGACCCTAGCAAGGGCTTTGACCCAAGCAGTGGCGTTAAGATGTTTGATGCTATTCTTTTAGACATCGATCATTCCCCCACCGAGTTTTTAAACCCAAGCAACGCCAGCTTTTATACCACCGAAAACCTTGCGCTCATGGCCGAGCAACTTAAACCCAAGGGCGTGTTTGCCATGTGGTCACAAAATCTACCGGAAGATCATTTTGAGGCCTTATTGGAAACCGTATTTGAGCGCGTCACCTCGCATGTGATTTCTTTTTATAACCCCTTCCAAAATAGTGAATCGACAAATTCGGTGTATGTTTGTGTAAAAGCAGGTGTTTAGGCTAAATTTATTCGCGCATTTTTGGCTGTGGTGCTGTGCAACAAATGCGCAAAAATTTCGTTAATAAATTCTGTGAAGTATTCCTGATCATTGCCCCTTTAAATGGGCTGAGTAAAAATCACTGCGGGACATGTCATGGCCAGAAAAATCAGAATGACGCGACTGCTTTGGCGCACGTCACTGATAGTAGTACTGTTCAGTGTCGCGATGGTATTGCCGTTCCGCTGGATCGATCCTCCCGTCAGTATGGTAATGCTGGAACGCGGCTGGCAGCAGCGCGGCACGGACTACCACATCAAAAAACAGTGGCTGAGCTGGAATCAAATACCGCGCCATGCCGCGCTCGCAGCGGTGGTGTCAGAGGATCAGAATTTCCCCCACCATTACGGTTTCGATATAAAGGCGATTAAAAAGGCCTTTGCCGAGCGGGAGCGCCGTGGCAGCTTGCGCGGTGCTAGTACCATCAGCCAGCAGGTCGCCCGCAATATGTATCTGTGGACCGGTCGGAGCTGGATACGCAAGGCTCTGGAGGTTTGGTTCACTGGCTTGGTAGAGCTGTGTTGGCCCAAACAGCGAATTCTGGAAGTCTATTTGAATATAGCGGAATGGGACGATGGCGTGTTTGGCTTAGGGGCAGCCAGTCGCCATCACTTTGGGATTTCTGCCACGCAACTGTCTAGCTGGCAGTCTGCACTGTTGGCCTCCAGCCTGCCCAGCCCACTCAGATACCATCCCGCCGCACCGGCGCCGCATTTAATCGAACGCGCCAATTGGAACTTGAGGCAACAGCACATGTTAGGTGGCCGTTCGTGGCTGGCTGGCTTGGAGTAACACCTACACTTTCAGTTATCTTAGCGCCACTGCCTTCCAAGTCAAACGCTAAAGCTCAGACCTTAGATGGCATCTGCTTACATTCCGCGCTTGGATCAGAGCTAATATTTTAAGCTTAAGACACACTAGCTAGTTCAAGCAGTATATGTCACGCCCAGCTAAATTAGCCGCGTCATGCTATGCAAGCTATCTTCAAGACCAAGCCAATAATGCTTTAGGAAACAAAGCTACGTTCGATGATTCAAACCTTGTTTGGTATGCCAATGATCTCTAGGATGAATTTAGACTATCAAAGGCCCACCCCGTCACAAAGCCAACAAATGCCATACGCTATCTATTGACGTATTTTGGTTTAAGCCTTAAAAAGGCGCTCCTCAATTTCATGTAAACCATCATGGCATGGATTTCCTTTGATATTTTTAGAACCTTGGGTTTCAACGACACCAAGCAGTTAAAGCCGGAACAAATTTTTAAACACAAAGACGAAATCAGCAGTGCTGACTGGGTTTTGTATCCAGAATTCTGGCAACTCAATGCCTTGATTTATGGCTTAAAGGCTAGAGTATTTCCCAGTCAGGCTAGCTATGTATTGGGCCACAACAAAATTGAGATGACTCGCGCCTTTGAAATGGTGGCGCCAGCCAATACTCCCCATACGGAAATACTAGCCAATACGCCCAGCAACGCCGACAAGCTCTGGGACGAGATGGATCGGCCTTTTGTAGCCAAACTGGCTAAAGCCTCCCAGGGTAGAGGGGTGTGGCTGATAGAAGGCCTCAGTGACTGGCGCCGGTACCTTGAACAGACCGATACTTTGTATATACAGGAATACTTGCCCATTAACCGTGATATTCGCGTGGTAATTATTGGCGACCAGGTGGTCTGTGCCTATTGGCGCCTTCAGGCCGACCAAGGCTTTTACAATAATGTCGCCAAGGGTGGTGTTATTGATCAAAGTCCGGTGCCTGCTCAAGCGGTAAATTTAGCCCTGCACCTCGCGCAAAGCTTGGACATCAATCACGCCGGTTTTGATATTGCGATGGTCGGCGATCATCCTTATGTGTTTGAGTTTAATCGCCTGTTTGGTAACCAGGGCATTGAGGGCGGTGATCAAAAAATTCGTGAAGCGATTGTCGATTATCTGCACCGCCAGCAAACCCCGACCGGGCCAAACTTTCCCAAAGCACGGGCCGAAGGTAGAAAACGACTGCGCCGGGTCGCCTAAATTTTGGCCTGCACGTCTATCCTCTACAGGCCGTCGCCAAGGGTGTACCATGAGGGCCTGTTTGTTCATTAAGGCCTTAATTATGCACCCAGCAACGCCGTCACTTGCCCACCGTAGTGTCACCTACTCTCGCACTCTGTTGGTTTTACTGTTTGCCAGCTTGTTACTGAGCGGCTGTGGAATTAACAATATTCCCCGTATGGATGAAGAGACTAAAGCGGCTTGGGCGCAAGTTGAGAACCAATACCAACGCCGTGCTGATTTAATCCCCAATCTAGTTGCCACAGTAAAAGGTTTTGCCGCACAGGAACAAGAAACCCTTACCGCAGTGATTGAAGCCCGCTCCAAGGCCACGTCGATACAGGTCGATGCCAGTACCCTAGACAATCCTGAGCAATTACAAAAGTTTGAAGCGGCACAGTCAAAACTTAGTGGTGCACTCAGTCGTTTAATGATGGTGTCAGAGCGCTACCCAGATTTAAAATCCAATCAAAACTTTTTAGCCCTGCAATCCCAACTGGAAGGCACTGAAAATCGCATTAGTGTTGCACGTCGCGACTTTATATTGGCGGTGGGCCGTTATAACACCGAGATACGCACCTTTCCCGGCAAAATATGGCACAGCATGATGTACAGCGAGTTAAAACAGCGAGAGCCCTTTAAAGCCACCGCGCCCAATGCAGATCAGGCGCCGCAGGTTAATTTCTAATGTTATTGTTTAAAACTACAAGCTTGTGGCTGTGCGGTTTATTACTCAGCCTCAATACACTCGCCGCCGAACCGGAGTTTCCCAAACTTAGCGGCCGGGTGGTGGATAATGCCCAGCTGCTATCCGCGGCAACGACCCAAAATCTCAATAAGCAACTTGCTGCCCAAGAGCAGCGCACCGGCAATCAGCTTGTCGTCGTCACCCTCAACGATCTGCAAGGCTACGATATTGCAGACTTTGGCTTTCAGCTGGGCCGGCACTGGGGTATTGGCCAAAAGGACACCAATAACGGCGCGCTGCTGATAATTGCCAAGCAAGAACGAAAAATGCGTATTGAGGTTGGCTACGGTTTGGAAGGCAAGCTGACCGACGCCCGCAGCGCGCAAATCATTCAACAAATTCTGAGCCCTGCATTTAAAACCAGTGATTTTGATGGCGGCGTTACACGTGCGGTTGAAGCTATGATTTTAGTGATAGACGGCAAAGCAGTGGCAATACCCAAGAAACAGAGCTCAAGCAAAGAATCTCCACCTGCGCTGGGCTTGCTAATGTTTATAGCCATTATATTTATGATGATGGGTGGCGGTCGTGGTCGCGGCCGAAGCGGCCTAATCGGTGGTTTGCTACTGGGTTCGGCCCTGGGTCGCGGCGGTAGTGGCGGCTTCGGCGGTGGCGGTTTTGGAGGCGGTGGCGGCGGTTTTGGCGGTGGCGGTGCCTCTGGCGGCTGGTAAAGCTTCGCCTCATCCACTTCTTCATCCCCCCACTATTTAAACATACCGAGTGATTTATGGCTTTATTAAACCAACAGGAACAGGCGCAGGTCACAGAGGCCATCGCCAATGTTGAGCGCATTACCGACGCTGAATTAGTGACGGTACTGGCGCCTCAAGCAGACGACTACACCTACATTCCCTTGCTGTGGGCCAGTGTCTTAGCGCTACTAGTGCCGGGCGCCGTAAATTACTTTGGCCAATGGGCTGATATACATCAGCTTATTTTAAGTCAGTGGGGTGGCTTTATTGCGCTAGCGGTCCTTTTCCGACTACCGCAAATTCAAACCCGGCTAATTCCTCGCGCGGTGCGTCACTGGCGGGCAAGTAATTTGGCAAGACGACAGTTTTTAGAACAAAACCTTCATCACACCAAGGGCGAAACCGGGATGCTGATTTTTGTCTCGGAAGCCGAGCGCTACGTTGAAATTTTGGTTGATCGAGGGATTTCGGCGAAAATTCCTGATGTCTTTTGGGAGACCATCGTGAATCGATTTACCGAAAGAGTTGCTAAAAATGAAACCGCGCAAGGCTTTATAGAGTGTATAGCGACCTGCGGGGAGGAATTGCAGCGGCAAATGCCTGCCAGCGGAGAGA